>NZ_JAFLWD010000031.1:0-46600 GCF_017316105.1 Candidatus Enterococcus ikei | reverse complement strand
AATGTTGAACAGTGGAATACCAGTAAAGTAAGCAATATGTCAAACTTATTTAGAACTACCAACATAAAATCTTTGAATTTAACTAACTGGGACACCAGTAATGTAACTAATATGTATGAGATGTTTCATTATTCCGCAATAGAAGAACTTACTTTAGGGAAAATGTTTGTTTTCAAAGGTGCCCCTCTCCTGCCTGAAAAAAATGTTCACCCCTATACAGGCGCTTGGGTCAGTAAAGACAAGACTTACAATAACAATACGGACTTTACAACAAACTATGACGGGACTTTCCCTGGAACCTACGTGAGAGAAAAAAATAAAACAAGTCAATAACCCCTTTATTTTACTGAAGGATATATATGTTAAAAAATGAGCTTTTGTGATTTCACTTTTTATATCCTCATTCTTCTTGTCACTTGTATTAAAAAAACATAAGAGCCCGGGACAAAACTAAAATCAGTTTTGTCCTGGGCTCTTATGTTTTTTTTAATCGTTTTCTATACTATACGTTTTCTCAATTATCACAATTCAAACTAATCGCTTCACCATTATCAATCAAATGCTCCGCATGTGTTTCTCCCCAAGAACAAAGTAAATCAAGAATATCCCCCAACGATTCGCCATAATCACTCAGACTATATTCAACTTTCGGCGGAATTTGGTTATATGACTTTCGATCAACGATATTATCTTGTTCTAATTCCCGTAATTGCTGCGTCAACATTTTTTGTGAGATATTCGGTATCGCTCTAAGTAGTTCACTTGTGCGCATGACTTGATGCCTTAAATTACAAAGAATAATCGGTTTCCATTTCCCACCAATCACATCCATTGTAACTTCTACACCTATATTGTATCTTTTTTCAATTGATTCCATAAACAACGCGTCCTTTCTTGATTTATTTAAACAAAAAAAGGTTGAAAAATCAATTAATTACTTTTTCGTTCGTATAGCACTTTAAAGTACGTACTAGTCATTTAGACCTGCTGCTGTTACCATAGATTTACTTTAAACGTGAAAGGAAGAGAAGCGATGATTGAATCATTAACAGATACAGTTTTATTAAATAACGAAGTAAGGATGCCTGGATTTGGTCTGGGTGTCTTTCAAGTAAGTAACGAAGATACTGTTTTATCCGTTCAAAAAGCAATCGAAGCAGGTTATGTCAGCATTGATACCGCACAAATTTACGGCAATGAAGTCGGTGTCGGCGAAGGGATCAGACGAGGGCTGGCTTCAACTGGTAAAAAACGTGAAGAGTTGTTTATCACAACGAAGCTGTGGAATCATCATTTAGACTACGATCAAACTATTACTGAATTTAACGATAGCCTAGTAAAATTAGGATTGGATTACTTGGATTTGTACTTGATCCACTGGCCTGGAAATAACGAATTCTTAGAACCTTGGACGGCGATGGAGGACTTATATCTTAGTGGAAAAATCAAAGCGCTCGGTGTCAGTAACTTTGAGATTCATCATTTAAAAACACTCCTAGAAACCACCCGAATCAAACCTGTGATCAATCAAGTGGAACTTCATCCAAGAATGGCGCAAAAAGAAATCCGTACCTTTGGAAAAGAATATGAAATTCTAACGGAAGCATGGTCACCTTTGATGCAAGGTAAATTACTAGAAGATGAAACAATTTTAAATCTTGCCTCAAAACACAACAAATCAGCAGCTCAAATCATTTTAAGATGGCATATCCAAAATGATATTATCGTTATACCAAAATCTGTTAAAGAAGCTCGAATCAAAAGTAATGCAGCGATTTTTGATTTTGAATTATCAAAAGATGATTTGGCTATGATTGATCAATTAGATGACGGAACTCGAGTTGGTCCCAATCCGGATACATTCTTTTTTGAATAAAATTTAGTGAGGAGATAGCATCATGGAAATGAATATCAAAGGAAAAACAGCTTTAGTCACGGGATCTACTAAAGGAATCGGTAAAGCCATTGCGATTGAATTAGCTAAAGAAGGTGCAAATGTCTTAGTCAACGGGCGCAATAAACAAGAAGTCACAGCTCTCGTTACACAACTAAAAGAACATTTTCCAGAAACCACACCGCAATCGGCTGTTGGTGATATTGTCTCACCAGAAGATCGCCAATCATTATTCGATACATTTCCTCACGTGGATATTCTTGTTAATAACATGGGTATTTTCCAACCAATGGCGTATGAAACTATTGAGGATGAAACTTGGGAAAAATTCTTTCGGACAAATGTACTTGCCGCCAATTCCCTCGTCAAATTTTATCTACCTAAAATGTTAAAAGAAAACTTCGGCAGAATCATTTTTATTGCCAGCGAAGAGGCGGTCATGCCCTCAGGCGAAATGCCACAATATAGTATGACAAAAACCATGCAGCTTTCTTTAGCGAAAAGCTTGTCTAAGTTAACCAAAGGAACACAAGTAACCGTTAATACAATCATGCCAGGCTCGACCATGACCGAAGGCGTACGTGATATGCTCGAAAAAATGTACCCCGATTCAGCTATGTCTTTAGCCGATAAAGAGAAATTATTTATGGCAAACAACCGACCTTTATCTCAAATCCAACGCTTGATCGATCCAAGTGAAATCGGACGTTTAGCTGCATTTATCAGCAGTCCTTATGCCACAGCCTTCAGTGGCGCAGCCATTCGGATGGATGGCGGTATGGTTCCAACAATAGTTTAACTAATAAAAACCTTTTGAATGTCTACTCGATGTAGTCACTCAAAAGGTTTTTGCTATTTCTTTAATCTTCGACTTTCAGTAAGCCTTTAAATAATCCAATTGCAAAATCATTTGCATCAAACGGTTCTAAATCATCGATTCCTTCACCTAATCCAACTAATTTCACTGGCAAATGCAGCTCATTACGAATCGCTAAGACGATTCCACCTTTTGCTGTACCATCCAGTTTAGTTAAGACTAAACCAGTGACATCTGTCGTTTCTTTGAATTGTTTTGCTTGTGACATTGCATTTTGCCCTGTCGTTGCATCTACTACAAGCAACACTTCATGAGGCGCATCCGGCAATTCACGCTGAATCACACGCTTGATTTTTTCTAATTCGTTCATCAAATTGACTTTGTTTTGCAAGCGACCTGCTGTATCTACAAGTAGGATATCCGCATTCTCCGTTTTTGCACGTTCTACTGCATCAAAAACTACTGCAGCTGGATCTCCTCCAGCATTGCCGCGAACAACTTCAACCCCCGCACGATCGCCCCAGACCACTAATTGGTCGATGGCTCCTGCTCTAAAGGTATCAGCTGCTGCCATTAAGACTTTTTTCCCGTCTTGTTTGAATTCATGGGCTAGTTTACCGATACTAGTTGTTTTACCAACACCGTTAACTCCCACGAACAACATGACAGTCAAGCCATTTTCTTGAATGTTCAAGGCGTTATTTTCTTCGATACCTTCTGCTTCGTACAAATCAACCATTTTTTCAATAATCGTATTCTGAACTGCAGCTGGTTTTTTCACATTACGTAATTTTACTTCTTGGCGTAGTGACTCAGTGATTTTAATTGCTGTATCAAAACCAACGTCCGCACCAATCAAGGTTTCTTCTAATTCTTCAAAAAAGTCTTCATCCACTGAACGGAAATTCGCAAATAATTCATTCAAACGTTCGCCGAAAGTCTTCCGAGTTTTTTCTAGCCCTTTTTCATACTTTTCTTGTACGATGATTTCTTCTTGTTGTTCCTCAATAATTTCAGGATCAACCAGTTCTTCTGCTTGGGTAACAGGATTTACTGTAATCAGAGGGTCGATTTCTGGTTCTTGTTCTTTTTCAGGCTCTTCTGCTGCTTCAAAAATCTCCTCTTGGACTTGCTCTAGTGATTCCGTATCAGCTTGTTTTTCTTCTGGCATTACTTCAACGGACTCGATGACTTCTTCATCTGTCTTGATTTCAGCTGGTGGTGTTTCTTTTTCGTTCATAAAAGCTTTTTTTATTTTATCGAAAAATCCCATTTAATTCCCTCCTTCCAATGGTTCTAAAACAAATTTTTCAACGGCTTGTGCGACTCCGTCATTGTCGTTTGTGTCTGTTATTATGTCTGCCAAGTCTTTCACTCTAGGAACGGCATTTTCCATTGCTACACCAAGACCTGCGTATTCGATCATCGGCAAATCATTTTCTTCATCGCCAATCGTCATGATCTCTTCTTGTTTAATGCCTAAATCTCTAGCTAATAATGAAATACCATAAGCTTTTGTGATTCCTTTAGGCATAAACTCTAGTAGGTTACTTCTAGTTTTGATGATTTCATAACGATCGTAAAACGGATCAGGTATTTTTTTGATTTGTTCATCTAGATACGTTTGATCTACTGCAATCACGGCTTTATTGTAGATTCTATCAGCAGTCAATTGAGCTAACTCGTAAGACTCATATGTCAGTAATTTATTTAGCTGACTATACAATGATTCATAATCCTTTGTCGTTGGTAGCTGCAACACTAGCCCATCAGATAAAATATCCAAAGGTACGTTCAATGAGGAAGCTAATTCAAACAAATCATGGACATTTTCTAAAGGCATCGTTGCTTTTTCAATAATTTCACCTGTATCATTTTTTTGAACCAAACCACCATTGAAGGTAATACTGTAATCACCATTGTCCCGCAAATTCAAGGCATCTAAATAAATACCGATGGCTGCTAATGGTCGACCTGTACAAATAACGATTTTAACACCTGCAGCTTTTGCTTGCACCAAAGCTTCTTTGTTTCTTATAGAGATTTCCTTTTTACTATCTAAAAGCGTGCCATCTAAATCAATAGCGACTAATTTAATCATTTTATTACTCCTATCATATACCCCTAAGTTTCAGCGACGATCGCGCCGCCTTCTTTGACTTCTTCTAAGCGAACCGAAACAATCTTCGACACACCTGATTCCTGCATTGTGACACCATACAGCACATCTGCAGCTTCCATCGTTCCTTTACGGTGAGTCACCACAATAAATTGCGTATCATCTTCAAATTCGCTTAAATAATGACCAAAACGAGAAACGTTCGCATCATCCAACGCCGCTTCAACCTCATCTAAGACACAGAAAGGTACTGGTCTAACGCGAATAATGGAAAATAGCAACGCAATCGCTGTTAAGGCGCGCTCACCACCAGAAAGTAAGCTTAGATTTTGTAATTTTTTACCTGGAGGTTGTGCTTCGATTTCGACCCCAGTATTCAATAAGTCTTCAGGGTTAGTTAAAATCAATTCTGCTCGACCACCGCCAAACATATTTGGAAATACCACTTTAAACTGGGCACGGATCGCTTCAAAAACTTCACTAAAGCGAGCTTTGACTTCTTCATCCATCTCACCCATCGTTTCAAACAACTGCTCTTTGGCATCTAACAAGTCATCACGTTGAGACACTAAAAATTCATGGCGTTCATTAACTTGCTCGTATTGTTCGATAGCGTTTAAGTTGACTGGACCTAAGCGTTCGATATCACGTTTCAAGCGTTTGACTTCGATTTTCGCTTGCTCTTTGTCGATCGTCAGTTCATAATCTTCGTTGGCACGTTCAAAGGTCAAACTGTATTCTTCTTGTAAATATTGCAAAGAATTGTCTAATTTGATTTCTGAGCGATTTTTCTCAACTTCTATTTTGGTTTGCTCTGTCAATAAATGTTGCTGCTGTTTATTCTCTTCTGCCAAACCTGTATCGATGTGATCAACTTGTTCTTGCAATTGTTGACGAGCCATTTTAGCTTCTTGAATGCTTGTTTGTAATTGCTCTTTTTTCTCAGCCAATTGTTCTAATTGAACCGCTAAGCTTTCTTCTGTGACTTGATGATCGCTTGAATTGTCATTCAATTGTTGTAATTGCTGACGCAACGCTGTTTCTCTTGCTAAGAATTCATCTAACTGTGTTTGTTTTTCTGATACTTGTTCAGTTAAATGAGCCAATTGTTCACTGGCAACAGCTTTATCTGCTTGTACTTGATTAAATCGCTCAAATGCTTGTGCTCGTAATGTTTCCATTTGGCTGGCTTCTTGATCAACTTGTTTCATTTCTTGGTCTAAACGCTCTTTGGTTGCGTTCAGTGCTTGTTGTTGTTCTGTTAACTCTTCTTTTCTTGTTTGGTACTCGGTTAAGAATTGATGCAATTCTCGGGCTTCAAATTCGAAAAGACGCTGTTCTTTCGTTAAACGAGTGATCGTTTCTTCTTGATTAGCTAATTTATTTTGCAATTCCTGCTGTTTCAGGCGGCTTGTTTCTCCAGTTGAACGCAATTGTTCTAGTTTTTCGTTTAGTTCTTTGACTTCTTCGGTCAACTGTTGGACTTCTTTTTCGTTGACTGTTAATTGTTTTTCCACACGTTCCATTTGTTCAGTCAGCGTTTGAAGTTCTTGGGTTTGAGAGAATAGGCTGCCTTGATTGCCTCGTTTGTTGGCACCACCTGTCATTGAACCACCAGAGTTCATGACATCGCCATCTAAAGAAACAACACGATATTGGTAGTTTACAGCTTTTGCTAATTGATTGGCACTTTCTAATGTCTCTGCTAATAAGGTCACACCTAAAAGATTTTGGATTACATTGCTGACATCCTCTGAAAAGTGGACTAATTCGCTGGCAATTCCTAGAAATCCTTGAACATTGCTAACTCGATCACGAACTGCACTAGAAACGGTTCTTGGTTTAATTGTCGTCAGTGGTAAGAATGTTGCTCGACCGCTATGTTGCTGTTTTAGGAATGTAATTCCCGCACGTCCGTCTTTTTCAGTTTCTACGACCACATGTTGAGCGGCTCCACCTAAGGCTGTTTCGATTGCCAACGTATATTCTTTCGGTACATCGATCAATTCGGCTACTGCACCGACGATTCCGGTTAGTTGTTCTTTATGTTTTAGAACTGCTCGAACCCCTTGATAAAAACCAGAATAGTTTTCTTGGATTTCTTGCAAGCTTTTTTGGCGAGCCTTAGCTTGTTGGACTTGGTTCATAGCTTGGTACATATTTTTTTGCTTAATAGCCAATTGTCCTTGTTTTTGATCCAATTGTTGCTTCAACTGTGTGTATTGCTCTCGTTGGTTTGTTAAAGATTGATCTGATTCAGACAAGGCGGCTTCCAGATTTTCTTTATCAGCCAAGGCATCTGTCATTTGTTTTTCTAATGCTTCATGCTTTTGGATAGATTGCTGATTTTTAGCCGTTTCTTGCTGATACTGACGTTCTAAATATTTTAGATCGTTAGTCGTATTGGCTTGTTCTTGCATTACTTCAACATATTGGCTACGCAGTTCTTCCAATAATTCTTTTGAAGATTTGCTGTATTTTTCAACTTCTAGTTCTGAGGCTTTGATTGCTTCAACTAGTGATTCACGTTGGGCTTTTTTCTCAGTAACTTTCGCTTGTAAGTCTTGGACTTCTTCACGATAGCGAGTGATTTTCTCGGCATTTTCTTCTAAAGACTGCTGATATTCACTGGTTGTTTGCATCGTATGTTTTGAGCGTTCAACTAGGACGTTTTTTTGTCCTTCGGTTTGTTTCAATGCTTCTGTGATTTGTAGAAGCTGTTGTTGTTCCGTTTCGATTTGCTCATCCAATTTGTTACGCTTACCGCGTAGTTGGAATAGTTCATCTTCTGAATCACGGATTTTTTTGCTGGCAAGCTGCAGCATTTCTTCGATTCCTGCAAGTTCAGCTGTTTTGATTTCCCAAATTTCTTTTGCTGCTTCGATTTCAGTAACTGTTAAGCTAACATCGATCTCAGTCAAGGTCTCTTTAAGTTTCAAAAACTCCTTGGCCGCTTCGCTTTGTGCAGCTAGAGGAGTCAGTTGATCTTCTAATTCATAGATGATATCTTGCACACGACTTAAATTATCTTCTGTTTCAAATAGCTTTTGTTCTGCCTTTTTCTTACGCTGTTTGTATTTCAAAACCCCTGCCGCTTCTTCAAAAATACCACGACGATCTTCTGGTTTACTATTAAAAATCGCTTCGACCTTCCCTTGAGAAATGATTGAAAAGGATTCTTTCCCTAAACCAGAATCCATAAATAAATCATGAATATCTTTCAATCGGCAAGCTTGTTTATTGATATAAAAATCACTTTCACCTGTTCTACGATAGCGACGTGTGACACTGATCTCTGTAAAGTCTAATGGTAAAAAATGATCACTATTATCTAATACAACCGTTACTTCAGCAATATTTAAGGCTTTACGGCCTTCAGAACCTGCGAATATGATATCTGGCATCTTGCCGCCACGAAGACTTTTGGCAGACTGTTCGCCTAAGACCCAGCGAATCGCTTCGGTGATATTACTTTTTCCACTACCATTAGGTCCGACAACAGCTGTAACACCATTTTCAAACTCTATAACGGTTCGATCCGCAAAGGATTTAAATCCTGCGATCTCAATTCGTTTTAAATACACGAATAAAACGGCTCCTTCCAAGCTTACTCAGGATTTTGTTTTAGAGCCTTTTCAGCGGCATCCTGTTCTGCTAATTTCTTCGATTTTCCTTGACCTGTGCCAATCAACTTTTCGTTGACATAAACTTCAACAAAAAAGATCCGATCATGCGCAGGCCCTTCTTCATTGGCTAAACGATAGTCAATATTGACATCGCCTTGACGTTGTAAGACTTCTTGTAAATGTGTTTTATGATCCATCTCATGTGAAAAAGCACCGGCATCGATTTTTGGAAAAATGACTTCTGCAATAAATTTCTTGACTGCATCGACTTTTTGATCTAAGAATAAAGCACCTAAAAACGCCTCAAATAAATCACAAAGCAACGCTGGACGTGTCCGTCCACCAGAATTTTCTTCCCCTTTGCCTAGAAGAATATATTGGTCAAAATGACATTCTTTCGCAAATTTGGATAAACTATCTTCACGAACAATTGCCGCTCGCATTTTCGTCAGCTTGCCTTCTGGCATTTCTGGGAATTGTTTATACAAATATTGAGAAACCAATAACTCTAAAACGGCATCTCCTAAAAATTCTAATCGTTCATTGTCAGATAGCTTTAAATAGCGATGCTCATTCACATAGGATGAATGGGTAAAAGCCTGTTCTAATAGGTTGACATCATGGAAAACAATGCCGTAACGTTCTTTTAATTCTGTAGTTAACTGATTGTCCATTTGCTACATTCCTTTAAGTTTATTTACAACCTTCTCTATTATACTTTTTTTTGTAGGATTTTTAAATGGTTAGGCGGGAATTGCCCTAAAATGACTGCTTAATTCGCGGTATTTGAAGAATTTCCTAATGATTTTAGCTTATTTTTATCATAAATCGCAAAATTTCTTCCATCCTTTCAGTTGAAAAAGACAAAAAGCGTTCAAGATCTCAAAAATCTTGATACGCTTTCAGTTTAATTTGTTTCAGTAAAAAATCGTTTAATTTCAACAGCGGCCGCTTCTGGTGAATCCGATGCATGGATAATATTTTCGTAACTATTAGCACCGTAATCTCCTCGAATCGTTCCAGGTTCAGCTTCTAAACAGTTTGTTGCCCCAATCATTTTCCGGACTGTTTTAATGACGCTTGTTCCTTCTAACACTAGATAAACAACTTCCGATGAGGTCATATACGTCATCATGTCTTCAAAGAAATCAAATTTTTTCACATGTGCATAGTGTTCTTCTGCTAATTCTCGGGACATTGTCGCTACTTTTAATTGGTTTAACTTTAACTGTTTTTTCTCAAATCGTTGAATGATTTCTCCAACTAATTTACGTGAAACGCCATCTGGCTTGATGATAACTAGTGTTTGCTCCATTTGATTTCTCTCCTTATTTTTCAACATTTATTTGAAAGCGCTTAACGAAAAGGTTATCATTCTTGTCGATTTATGTCTAGGATACAAGTGACAAAAAAAGTTAGTTCTTTGTCATTATTGGATATCCTTGAAAAAAAAGATGCTAGTTACAACTTGTTTTTATATGTAAATAAAAACAAGTAGTTATGAATTCAGTTCCATAACTACTTGTTTTTCAAATCAATAGATTAACGTTTTTCAGCTGTTAATTCAATGCTGTAGAAGTCTTTTGTATCTTCATAATTCCAAGTAAATGATTTCACTCGGTCATTAACTGGCATGATTTCATTACGATACAAGGTTGGAATAACCGGTGCTTGTTCAAACATATATTCTTGCCATGCATCGTATGCTTCTTTACGTTTTGTATCGTCAAATGATGCTTTTGAATCAATTGCTTTTAACAATTTATCATTTTCTTCTGAAGCAAAACGAGAGTAGTTGAATGCTGCATTGCGACTATATAATCCTGCTGGAGATGGCGCACTATTTACACCCCACGCCGCTTGGAAAACATCGATTTCTGGATCGTCATTTTTGATTTTATCGTAGAATGCTTGGAAATCGATTAAACGACCAGTTGCTAATTTCACATCTAAGCCAATCTCTTTCCATTGTTGTAGATAGTAATCAGCTAAAGGTTGAGCTGTTTCGCCACCTGCCATTGAAGCAAAGTTGATCGTTAATTTTTCACCTTTAGGATTTTCTCTAAGTCCATCGCCATCTGTGTCTTTGTAGCCAGCATCATCCAATATTTTCTTCGCTTTATCAAGATCATATTGATAGCCTTTTACATCCGTATTATGCAATGTTTTAAAGATTGGTGGAATCAATGTTGTTGCTCCAGTACGTAAGCCATTATAGAATTTTTGACCAATCGCATCGTTATCCATTGCATAGCCCATTGCTTGACGTAATTTTACGTCAGCCATTTTTGCATCTGGGTTCATAACAACTTCGCCTTTTTCTTTGTCAAAAGTACCTAATTTAAACCCAACATATGTGTATGCTAATTCTTCACGTCCTAGCATTTGGTACCCTTCTGAATCTTTGTAAGTTGGATAGTTATCTGTCGGCATTGAGTAAACCATATCATATTTTTTCGCTTTTACAGCTTCAACGATAGATGCTGTTGGTACGTTTGTAAATACGATTTTATTTAGCTTAGGTTTGCCTTGGTAGTAGTGTTCATTTGGCAAGTATTCCACTGATTCACCCGTTACAATTTTACTCATGTAGTAAGGACCAAAGGTTACAGGATTTTTACGGACTGCATCACTTTTTTCTTGGTCTTTAATAGGAATATCTTTAAAGATATGTTTCGGCATTGCACTTGTATAAACACCACCGTCTAATTGCAACATACCTGGATTCATTTCTTTATAAGTAACTTCAATCGTTTGATCGTCTACTTTCTTTATACCAGAAATAGTATCGGACTTACCATCATGATATTCATCCATTCCGACAATATTAGTAAAGTTATCATCATAACGAATTCCTGTGTAATCTTTATTTCCGATTACTTCATATGGATAGATCAAATCATCTGCAGTTACAGGTTCACCATCTGACCATTTAACATTTTCTTTAAGTGTAATCGTTGCTTTTTTATTATCAACATCTAAATCTAACTTAGCAGCACCATCATCTGTAATAACGAAATCTTCATCGTAACCAAATAGTCCTTCATCAGAAGGTCTCATATAATGGTAATCATAAGCATCTTGGTAGTATATTTTAGAAAATAGTCCTTTAAACTGAGTATCAGAAGCCACTGCAACTTCCAAAGTCCCGCCTTTGATTGCTTCTTTATCATTTTTGACCGTCATTGTAAATTTACTGATATCTTCAGTTTCCACGCTCTTATTATCTGAACCTGACTTCTTGCCTCCACATGCAGCTAATGTTACAGCCACTACTGCTGTTAATGTAATTAAACCCAAAAGTTTCTTGCTTTTCACACTACTTCCTCCTCTTCTTAACCTAAACGTTGTCTAGCATCTGCTGAACGCTTAAACGCTTGGCCAATATAATTTATACATAACATCATTACTAAAATCAGTACTGATGCAGGTACCCAGATCCATGTTTTATTCGCTAAAACGTCGCCATTGCTGGCATATCCAATCAATGTTCCCAAACTCGGTACATTTGTCGGCAAACCAAATCCTAAGAAAGTCAAGGTTGTTTCGATCCCGATATTTGCCGCAAAGTTAATCGTTAAGTTGGTGATGATCAATGAACTTAGATTTGGCATAATTTCTCGAAACATGATTTTAAAATCACTTGTCCCTAAAGTTTTTGAAGCACTCACATAATCTCTGCGAACCTCAGATAGTGTTTTACTTCTAAACAGTCGGGCTTTTGCAACCCAGTAAAAAGCACTCATGATTCCCACAAAGGACCAAACATTATAATTAGGAATGATTGTAACAAATACAATGATGATCATCATAATCGGTAAGATCATGATAAAATCAACGACACGCATCACTGCATTATCAAACATTCCGCCATAATAACCTGAAATAATCCCGATACCCACACCGATGATCGATGTGATAATCGTAATTGCAAAACCGATCACAACTGAATTACGGGCGCCAATGATCAATTGACCAAGGATATCACGTCCGCCTTCATCCGCTCCTAGTATAAAGTTTCCACCAGGCTCGGCATATTTATCTAAAATACTGACTGTCATTACTTTGTCTTGATCGGCTAATAAAGCACCAATGAAAACAACTAACAAGATAACAACTAGTAGTGCCAGTGAAAAAATAGCTAATTTATCTTTTTTGAATTCTCTTGCAATCATTCGAAATCCCATCGGTGGGATCGTTTCAGTTACAGTAACTGTATTTTCTTTATTTTTATCCATTTCGTCTCTTCCTCTCCTTAAAATTGATTTTTATTGAACCCGAATCCGTGGATCTACAAGACTCATCACGATATCTGATATCAGATTTCCGACGAGCGTCGCAACTCCTAAAATCAATACTAAGGCTGTGATTACTGCATAATCACGTTGTCCGATCGAATCGATAAATAATTTCCCAATTCCCGGGTAACCAAAGATTTTTTCAATAACTACTGAACCACTGATCAAAGCTGTGATTTCGTAACTTAATTGAGAAACAATTGGCAATGACGCATTTCTGAAAATGTGTCGTGTATATACTTTGTTGGTCGGTACCCCTTTTGAACGAGCTGTCCGCACATAGTCCAGTGACTGAGAATCAATGACTTCATTACGTAAATATTGAATCGTGATCGCCGTTCCAAGAAGTGCTTGAGACAAAGCTGGTAAGATCAAATGATAAAAACGATCCCAGATATACGCACCCGTGCCCGGCTCAACACCGCTGGATATCGAACCTGTCGTTGGAAACCAATCTAAACGGTAACCAAAAATAAATAGCATAACTAGTGCAAAAATAAATGGTGGCACTGCAAAACTAAAGAAGTTATAAACTACTACAAATTTATCTAAAATAGAATTTTGATAGCGTCCTGACAGAACCCCTAATGGTAAAGCAATTGCATACATGATCACAACTGTTACTAATGACAGAAGAATCGTATTGATCGCACGGCTACCGATCAGAGTAGAAACTGGTAATTTAAAAATAAAGCTCTCCCCAAAATCCCCATGAAAAACATTGGCAATCCAACGGATATATTGTGTCGTCCACGGATCATTCAACCCAGCAGATTCACGCATTTTTTCAATAACAGCAGGGTCTGTATTTGGATTGATCAATCCGGTAAAAGGATCACCAGGCATCATTTTTGCCAACATGAAAATCAGTACGCTTAAAATTAGAATTTGAGGGATCATAAAGAGTACACGTCGTAAAATCGTCTTCCACATTAGATTGCACCTCCATCTTTTAACGCTACTTGATGCGTTTCACTGACTTTACGTAAATCATATACGCGACCATTTTGATCGTAATAATCTTTTTGATGCTCAATATATTCTTTTTCTACTTGGCGACGTTGCGCCTTATGTGCTTCGCGATTAGCAACATCAATCTTAGGAATTGCTGATAATAATCGTTTAGTATAAATATGTTGAGGGTTCGTATAAATATCCTGACGCGTGCCGATTTCTACAAAACGACCTTTGTACATGATCGCGATATTGTCACACATATGCTTTACAACACCTAGATCATGGGAAATGAATAAATAACTCAAACCATATTCTTCTTGAATATTTTTCATAAAGTTCAAAACTTGTGCTTGAACGGATAAGTCCAAAGCAGAAACTGGCTCATCTGCAATAATCAATTTAGGACTAGTTGCCACAGCTCTTGCTACACCTAAGCGTTGACGCTGACCACCTGAAAATTCATGAGGGTATTTATACAGCGCATCTTCCGGCATCCCAACAATATCTAACAATCCTTTGACCTTTTTCTTTTCTTCTTGATCGCTCAATCGTTCAAAATTGCGGATTGGTTCAGCAATAATATCCAAGACACGTTTCTTAGGGTTCAAACTAGACATTGAATCTTGGAAAATCATTTGAACGTCTTTATTGTATTTCATCGCTTTACGATTATGCGCTTTTGTTACATCTTTATCTTCGTACAAAATACTGCCGTCGGTCACTTTTTCCAGCCCGATGATTGCTTTTCCAGTAGTTGATTTTCCAGAACCAGATTCACCAACCAAACCATATGTTTTACCTTTTTCGATAATAAAATCAACACCATCAACTGCCAACACATGGTCGGTCACTCGATTAAAGAAACCACTGCGGATAGGATAATGAACTTTCAAGTCTTTGATTTGAATGATTTCTGCCATTATACTTCCTCCTGATCGTCTCTAAAATGGAAATGCTGATAACATGTACAACGGACAAAATGTCCCTCTGATACTTCATGTAAAGTCGGTTCTGCCTCATGGGCATCTTCTGAAATCCAAGGAATTCTCGGTGCAAAGCGACAACCTTCCCTTGGTAATTTACTCAATGAAGGAACAACTCCTTCGATCACATGCAGCTGACTGTCATCTGAATTTTCTTGAGGAATCGATTGTAATAACGAACGTGTATATGGATGTTTAGGGTTGTTGAACAATTCTTCAGCTGTCGCAACTTCAACAAATTGCCCAGCATACATCACTGCTACTTTATCTGCCATTTCGGCTACCACACCTAAATCATGGGTAATCAAAATAATTCCTGAACCAGTCTCTTCTTGTAAATCTTTGAGTAAATCTAAAATTTGCGCTTGAATCGTTACATCCAATGCCGTCGTTGGCTCGTCTGCAATAATGATTGCTGGTTTACATGCAATTGCGATCGCAATGATGACACGTTGACGCATGCCGCCAGACAATTCATGAGGATATTGTTTCCCTACACGTTCTGGATTTGGAATACCCACTTGCGTCAATAACTCGATCACTCGCGCTTGTTTTTGTTCAGCGTTCATATCTGTATGATACGTTAAACTTTCTTTGATCTGATCTTCTATCCGCATCAATGGATTCAACGCTGATAAAGGATCTTGAAAAATCATACCAATATCATTACCTCGTATTTTATTGTATAGTTGCTCGTTAAACGTAGTTAAATTTAAATCCTTGTATAGAATTTCTCCAGTTACACGAGTATTATTTTCATCATGTAACCCAATAATTGTTGTAGCCAAAGTACTTTTGCCACAACCTGATTCACCAACGATTGCCAAGATTTCATTTTTGCCTAATTCAAATGACACATCATCAACTGCATCATAAAACTCGTCTTTAATACGAAACCCTGTGTGCAGATGCTGAACGTCTAATAATTGATTTCCGTCACTCACTTTAATACACTCCTCCATGCTCAGTAAATTATCTTTTTACAATCGAAAACCTTATTAAAAAAACTTTATTTTTTTAAGCATTTCTCTTTATATTCTCATTGTAATCATTTTTATGCAATTGTATATAATATTTGTAAAAATTGCAACATTTTGGTAATAGAAAATCGGTTATGTAAATAAGAAAATGAAGCAAAACGGCATTCGTTTTGCTTCATTTCTTTGTTTTAAATTATAAGTGATTCATAATATAATCTACAGCGGCACCAACTGTTTCAATTTGCTCTGCGTCTTCATCAGAAATTTCTGTACCAAACTCATCTTCTAGCTCTAAAACAAATTCCATTACACTAATTGAATCTGCATTCAAGTCATCTTTAATGTTTAATTGATCTGTCACATTCTCAGCTTCAATATCAAAGTGGTTTGAGATAATCTTCGCTACTTTTCCAAGTACTTCTTCACGAGTCAACTGTATTCACCTCCACTGCTTTTGAAAAGCGTTTCTCCTTATAGAGTTAAACGCTATGATACATTGTACTCACATTTGATTGATTTGTCCATCTTTTTTTGCAAAATCATTACAATATGGTTGCAAATAGGTTGCGGAATTGGTTATTCTTTTGTTTCATAATAGCTGACAAGTTGCGGTACAACTTCTGTTTTCAGCATAGTATGAATTTGACGAATCGTATAACGAACCGCTTCTGGTCCTGTCGATCCATGGGTTTTAATAACTGGTGCTTTCAAGCCAAAAAGAACTGCTCCACCATGTTTAGAATAATCCATTTCATCTTTCATTCCACGCAATGCATTCTTTAAAAGTAATGCGCCCATCTTGCCTTTAAACCCTTCAGCAAGAATCGATGATTTTAATAGTCCCATCATATTTAACGCTGTTCCTTCAATTGATTTCAACACGGCATTTCCCGTAAAACCATCTGTTACAACAACATCGGCTGCTCCACTAAGTAAATCACGTGCTTCCACATTACCAATAAAGTGAATACCTTCTTCTTCTGAAAGCAATTCAAACGCTTTTTTAGTCAGCTCGCTGCCTTTCGTTTCCTCAGAACCATTATTTAAAAGCGCTACACGTGGCTTCGTGATATTTCTAACTTTTTCAGCATAAAAAGAACCTAGTACTGCATATTGAACAAGATGCTCTGGTTTGTTATCGGCATTTGCACCTAAATCTAACATGTCAAATCCGCCATCCGGTTGACCGATTACTGGTAAAGTCGACATCAAACCTGGACGTTCGACATTTTTGATTCGTCCAACGATAAATAACCCTGCAGCTAGTAACGCACCTGTGTTACCTGCAGAAAAAATCGCATCTGCTTCGCCATTTTTTACAGCTTGTGCTGCTAAAACCATCGATGCTGTTTTCTTACGACGAATTGCTTTTACTGGTTCATCGTCGCTGTTGATTTTTTCGTCTGTGTGAATAATGGTAATATTCGTTTCATCTGTTACATATTTTTTGATTTCATTTTCTTTTCCATAAAGTAAAAACTCAATCTCAGGAAAATCCTGTTTGGCTAACATCACGCCTTCAACAATAGCTTGGGGCGCATGATCGCCACCCATTGCATCAACTGCAATCTTCATAACATAGTCCCTCCTAGGTGAATTACAATAAATAGTATAACATATCGAAAAGCGGAACGAGCCGTTTAGACCTCGATCAAATTAGGAAAATGCTGGAAAGATGCTCTTTATCTTTTCAGCATTTTGTCTATTTGTTGAGAAGTCTGGCTCGTGTAGCTAAATCAGCGAAAAGCGGAACAAAGCGTTTGACTCTCATGAAACCGAGTAGGTACCTTTTTTTATTCATTGTATATCAGCTCTAATCAATCAAAAAACTGCTGCTCATCATCATGCGGCTTAATTTTATCAGCAACACCACGATATTCTGGCAACACCCACCATTGTTCTTTTTTCCAAATCTCACTAGCTTCTTGGCGTGCAACCTCAAGAATATTGAAATCAGTCACGATATCTCCCACAGCAAATTGCGGAACACCCGATTGTCTGGCCCCAAACACTTCACCTGGGCCACGTAATTCTAAATCTTTTTCACTTAACACAAAACCATTATTGGTTTCTGTCATGATCTTCATCCGCTCCACGCCCATTTCATTTTTGGGATTGGCGACTAAAATACAGTAGGAAGCATCTGAGCCTCGTCCAACTCGACCACGAAGTTGATGCAATTGTGCTAAGCCAAAACGATCTGCATCCATAATCAACATGACCGTCGCATTAGGAACATTGACCCCAACTTCAATCACTGTCGTAGAAACTAGCAGTTGCAAGTTGTTTTCTTTGAACTCTTGCATGATCTCTTCTTTCTCTTGGTTTTTCATTTTCCCATGAAGCAAACCAACTTGGTAGGTAGGGTTAAAAAACGCTGACATATGTTCAAATATCTCAGTTGCATTTTTAACATCTAACGCTTCAGATTCTTCGATCAGTGGACAAATCACATATGCCTGATGCCCGCGCGCCAGTTCTTTTTCCATCCATTCTAAAACAGTATCTAATTGAGGAGGACGAATCCAGCGTGTCTCTATTGGAATACGACCAGCTGGCATTTCATCAATGATCGAGACATCCATTTCACCAAAAGCCGTGATTGCTAATGTCCTTGGAATAGGTGTCGCAGTCATGAACAATACATCAGGTTTCAGGCCTTTTTCTCTTAAGATTCGGCGTTGATTCACACCAAATCGATGTTGTTCATCCGTTATCACTAAACCTAATCGATGAAATAAGACATCCTCTTGAATCAAGGCGTGGGTACCAATAATGATATCTATTTCACCGTTCGCTAGTTGTTCAAGAATGACTCGACGCTCTTTAGTTTTGGTCGATCCAGTTAATAGGGCTGTGCGAACTTCTAAGGGATCGTACAATTGTTGAAGACTTTCCATGTGCTGTTGAGCCAAAATCTCTGTTGGCACCATTAAAGCACCCTGAAAGCCAGCTGTCATCGTTGCGTAAAGAGCAATTGCCGCAACAACTGTTTTACCACTCCCTACATCGCCTTGTAACAAGCGTTGCATATGATTTGGACTCATTAAGTCTCGACAGATTTCGTTCGTCACTTTCTTTTGGGCTGCAGTAAGTTCAAAAGGCAATTTCTTCGTAAATGATTTTAAACGTGCCACATCATACTGAATGCTTAAGCCATTTTTTTCTGCTTTTTCTTGCCTCTTCAACCCTTGCATTTTCAATTGGAACAAGAAGAATTCTTCAAAAACAACCCGACGTTTTGCTTGATGACTTTCTTCTGGATTACTAGGAAAATGCATCGCGAACATTGCTTCTTTTCTCGGCATTAAGCGGTACTTTTCTAATAATTCTTCTGGTAAAATCTCCGGAATCAGTTCTCCATATTTTTCAAACCCCATACGAATCAGTTGAATTAAACTGCTTTGGCGAACCTTTTTATTTACATGATAAATCGGAGCGAAGTCTTCTCCATCATTTTTAGCTGCTAGAATTTTCATGCCATTCAGAGCCTTGCGTTTAGCATCCCATTTACCATAAACCGCTATTTCTTCAGACATTACGATTTTATCTTTTAAGTATGGTTGGTTAAAGAAGGAAACATTGATCACAGCATGGTCTTGCATCATCCGAAACATCATTCGGCTTTTTTTATAGCCATAACGACTCACGACTGGTTCCGATACAACTAAACCTTTTAACGTGACTTTTTCTTGGTCTTGGATTTCATTTAGCTCTTTTTCTTGGATATCATCATAGCGAAAAGGGTAATAAGATAACAAATCTTCGATTGTTTGAATACCTAATTCTTTCAAGTTCTCGGCACGCTTTGGACCAACACCAGTCAAGACACCAATATCATCTGACAAGTTCACCGCTCTTCCTCCTTTCATAAATAGATACGTGTTTTACTCTCTATTTGTTTATTTTCTATAGAAAAAGCCAAACAACAAGTGTCTGGCTTCGATAAGTCATTTATTATTCAGCTGAAAATAGATACGGATAAACAGGTTGTCCGCCTTCATGAAGCTCTGTTTCCAAATCTTCATATTCAGCAGCTAATGCTTCTACGAATTTTTCAGCTTCTTTCATTGTACCGCCATCGCCCACAATAATCGTAACGATTTCTGTATCTTCATCGATCATGCGTTTTAGTGTGTCCAATGATGCTTTAAACATATCTGGTTCAGAAACGACGATTTTACCGTCGATCATTCCTAGATAGTCATCTTTTTTGATTTCGACATTATCGATCGTTGTGTCACGTACAGCAGTTGTTACTTGCCCGCTAACTACACTTTCGATCATTTCTGTCATTGTTGTTTTATTATCTTCAAGAGACTGCTGATCGTTGAACGCAAGCATTGCTGTCATTCCTTGAGAAATCGTTTTTGTTGGAACGACTGCTACTGGAATATCTGCTACTTCTGCTGCTTGATCGGCCGCCATGAAGATATTTTTATTGTTAGGTAAAATAATTACTTGATCAGCATTAACTTCTTTAACAGCCTTCAGAATATCTTCTGTGCTTGGGTTCATTGTTTGACCGCCACTGATAATATAGCTCGCACCTAGACTACGGAACAATTCTTGAACACCGTCTCCTGCTGCGATCGCAATAACCGCATATGGGACACGTGCTTTTGGAGCTGCTGCTTTGGCGTCATGTTCCACTAAGGTTTCATGCTGTAAACGCATATTATCTACTTTGATTTTTACTAATGAACCAAATTTTTGACCATAGTTCATGACTTCACCAGGATGTTCTGTATGCACATGTACTTTGATGATTTCATCGTCATTGACAACAAGCAGAGAATCTCCTAGTTCATTTAGGTAATTTCTAAATGTTTCATAATCGAAGTCACTGTCCACTGTTGGACCTTCACCGATTTGAACCATGATTTCTGTACAATAACCAAATTTAATATCTTCAGTCGCTACATGTCCGCTAACACCACGATGATGTTCTGCATTGACCATTTCATCCATTTCACCTGGACTTGGTTCATAAACTTCTGTCGCTAAAAATTCACCTGATAAAGCTTCTAAAAAGCCTTCGTAAATAAATAACAAACCTTGACCGCCACTATCAACTACTCCAACTTCTTTTAACACAGGTAAAAGATCGGGTGTTTTAGCTAACGCACGTTTGGCACCTTTAACGACCGCTTCCATTACTTCGATACAGTCATCGGTTTCTTTTGCTTTACGTTCACCAGAACGGGCAGCTTCACGGGAAACAGTCAGAATTGTACCTTCTACCGGCTTCATTACTGCTTTATAAGCAGTCTCTACACCATGAGTAAACGCTGCTGCTAAATCTTTTGCATTCAACGTCTCAACATCTGGGATTTGCTTAGAAAAACCACGGAATAATTGCGATAAGATAACACCAGAGTTTCCTCTAGCACCCATTAATAAGCCTTTTGAAAGAATCGTTGTTAGTTCCCCGACTTTTTCAGAGCGAGAATCCGCTACTGCTTTCGCTCCGCTTGTCATGGATAAGTTCATATTTGTTCCTGTATCGCCATCTGGCACAGGGAAAACATTCAATGAGTTGACATATTCTGCATTCACATGCAGACGACTCGCGCCAGCCTGAACCATCTCTTGGAACTGACTTGCACTGATTTCTGTTACATTCACCTAAAAAATCCTCCTTTGAGATTCCTGCAAATAGATGATAGTTCATCTATTTGGCAGCTGGCTACCTAGTCAGGCAACACACGAACACCTTGCACAAATACGTTGACTGAATTAGCTGTCACACCTAATAGTGTTTCAAGGTTATATTTTACTTTTTCTTGTACATTACGAGAAACTTCTGAAATTTTTGTTCCATAACTTACGATTGTATATACGTCGACCGCAACGCCATTTTCTTCTTGACGTACGACAACGCCTTTAGAATAATTTTCTTTACGCAAAATGCCATTTAAATTATCTTTGATTTGGTTTTTACTAGCCATACCGACGATTCCATAGATATCTGTCGCAGCACCGCCAACAACTGTGGCGATAACCTCATTGGTAATCTCAATGGTACCTGCTGGTGTTTTGATTTTTACAGCCATTGATGAAAGCCTCCTTAAAGAGCAGAATTGCCCTATTTTCTTCTATAATATTTTAACATAGCCGTACCTCAATGAAAAGGAACTTATCCAGATAATTATAGAGCGTCTCATCAAATTTACCAATAATTGTATAATTTACATCGTTTGAAGGGAATTGTCAAACTGAAATAAACGAAAAAAGCAACATAAAACCTTGAGGGTCTATGTTGCTTTTGAAAACTCATAAATTTTTCATAGCTCTTACAGAAACGAGACAGGTTTCACCATTGCTCATTTCAACTGTTCTTTCACTTTTTATTATATTACTGATATGGTTTCGGTTTATTAAGTATGATTTATGGCATCTATAAAAAGAATTGCATTGTTCTTCTATCTCTTTCAAGGCGCCATAAAATTCGATTTCTCCATTTTCTAAATGAAGAATTATTTTATGTGATGCCGCAGACGATTCAAAGAAAACGATATCTGCGGTATCAATAGAACGAACAGTATCTCCATCCTTTAACTTAAACAAGTTCTTTTGATTGCCACGGTCATTAGTCACCCGCTCATGAGCTAACTGTATGCTTTCACAAATTCTGCGTTGAAGATCACCTTTGTTATCTTTTATGATGTAATCCATCGCTTCAATCTTATAAGTAAATGTAAGATAAGATAATTCTCCATGGGTAGTGACAAAAACTATTTTTCCCAAATCATCATATTTTCTGATTTCTGCTGCTAGAGTCAATCCTGACATTTCATGCTGTAAATCAACATCAAAGAAATAAAGTCCAATCATTTTTGGCTTACTTTTAACAAATTCCAATACTTCCAATGGATTACCAGTAGAAAATGCCAACTCCATATCCAAACTCTCCATCATGATATAATTTTTGACATACATCTCAATTGTTTGACGCTGCCTCCAATCATCTTCACAAATGATAATAGATAACATTACGTTCACATCCTCTCCGTGTTGTCTATTGTTAATTTTTGAGTAAATAGATTTTTATTGATCGATGTAGCCAAACGGACATTTTCTAATGGTGCTATTAAATCCTGAACATTGCTCAACCCTTCACCTCTGGCATCTCCTTTAGTGGAAAACCCTCTTTTTTTGAGTATGTGAAATTTAGGTATATCTTCTCTGCAAGTGTTTTGGATGACAATATGGACCGCATGTTCATCCTTATACAACGCAACTGCAAGTTTTCCTTCGCCAATATATTCTAACTCTTCTATTGCATTATCTAAAAAAATCCCTAGCACCCTGACTAGAATTACTGAGTCTATAGAAAGAAAATCTATTATTTCATTTACCTCTACTTGTGCATCAATCTCTTTTTCTTGAGCTGAAATCAGTTTAGACGCTATAATACTTTTCACTTCTCTTACTTTTATATTCCCTATAGCATCCATTTTATAATCATTTTGATCAATAATATGTGAGGTCTTTTTTATTTTATTAAAATAATAACCCTTCAATCCATCGTAATCTTCATCAACAATAAAATCTTCTAATGAGTTCAATATATTTTTGTAGTCATGGCGAAATTTTCTCATTTCTTTATATTGATTTTCCATAAGCTCCATATAACGTTGGTTTTCTGAATATTCTCTTTCTTTTTGTTGCATCTCATATTTATCTCTTATTGCGCTAATGTACATAAAAAATGTAATCAGAGAAACAATTAAATAAATACCTAAGAAAAATAAATTTAAACCTATTAAGTCTATGCGGTTGCCTGGAACAATGCCAAAAAAGAGTAATACATATAGAATAGAAGAAGTTATTATACCAATCACATAAATAAGCACCTTAGTTTCAGCAGTTATAGTTACTCTATCATTTGCATACACTAAGAGTCTGGCTACACTTAAACTAACCGCCGTAGAAAACAAACAACCAATAACTTGATTTATTATTAAGAAATAATTGTTAGAAAAAAGATTCGTCCCTTCAAAAACATGCATATCTACTAATGTCACACAGTGATTACACATGATCAAAATTACTAATGAATAACTCATCATTCCAATAATTTCTATATATTTTTTTCTTTTGATAAATACCGCTAATAACATTAGCATAGAAATCAGCACAACTTCTCCAAGAGAGGTGCCAACTAGAGAATAGACAAAACCAACTAGAATAGATAAAAATACCAATAGTAAGGACTCAATTAAAGTTACTTTCTCCGAAGTCAATATTTTGTAATTAATGTATATAAAGATGAATTGAATAGCAATTAAAAATGCAATCATATCGTACCCCACGTATCCACATAATTATACGCTACATTATGTTATTCAATTCTAATCTAACGCTAACTTATTTGTCAACTTTTTCTAATAAAAAAATTGCGTTAGTAACCTAAATCAGTTACTAACACAGTCTCAATAATAAATAGTTCTCCAAACAAATCTATCCCTAAATCCCTCACATCAATTTCATCAAATCCACAATTATATTTCTTCAACTTTCTTTTAATGCTAGCTAAGATTTTTAAATTTTTATCTTCATCATATTTTTTTAATACAAGAATATAGTGTTTAGATGCATCCAGGTCTTCAACATGTTCACTCTTGTATACGAGTATATTACTTGCTACTATATTTTTATAATAAACCTCTCCTTTTATCAGGAAAACAACTCTGTAACTATTTTTTTTAAGTTCTGATTTTATTTTGTCTAACAATTTAAATAGCGCAAAAAAAATAATTTTTTCTCCGTTTGCCTGTTGAATCATTTCAAGCGTTTTATAAGGAATTTCAGCAACAAAATTACTTGTCTCAATTTTGAGCATAATACTTCCCTGATTTAAATGCTTTTTTCAAAATAGTTGTAAGTTTGTCTCCACTATAGATAAATACACCACCTTGATAAACGCTTTTTCCTACTAATGCTAAAACGACAGTAGCTCCTAAATTGATACCCATAGCAATGATGAACGTAGTCATCGTTGCATCCCCTAGCATATATCTTGCATACATAACAATGGGTGATAAAAATGGTAGGTAGGATGAAATTGCGATAACTTGGTTACTTCCTGCTCCAGTCGCCATAATAATTACCATAAATAAAGCAATAAATAGTGGAATAATTAAAATATACATCAGTTGTTGAACTTCTTGAACTGACGATACCAGTGACCCTAAAATTGCTGCTGTCACTGAATAAATCAAGTACCCCAAGATGAAGCAAACCACAGCTAGCACAATTGCTTGACCATTTTTTCCTTCGCTTAAAAAACCAAACACTCCAGTGCTATCGCCAAACATTTTATAAGATGCATACGCTGAGACTCCGATAGCGGCACCTTGAGTCAAGCCCACCATGCCAATACCAACTATTTTTCCTACTAAATGCTGAACTGGCGTGATTGTCGTCAATAAAATTTCCATTACTCTAGAACTTTTTTCTACTGCAATGTCTTGCGCCACCATCGTAGAAAAAAGCATAACTGCCATATAAAGAACAAACCCTACAACATAGACTAACATTAATGTTTGAGCAGAACTATCTTGATCTCCATCCAGTGACTCCATTGGAACAGTCGTGCTTGCATTCAAAAATTTTTGTTGCGTTTCATCTAAATTTAGCTGATGCAATTTAATTGATTGATTCAAGGCAGTTACTAATGTTTGCAATTGTTCAAAAATATTATGCTGCGCAGCACCTTGATAATAAATTTTACCATGATATAAGCCTGACTCATTTTTATCTAGCATCAAAATTGTTTTGCCATCAGCATCTTCCAGCTCTTTTTTAGCTTCTGACAACTTACCACCACCTTTAACAAAAGAAATATTTAAGTCCACTCCTGCTTCTTGTAAAGTAGAAACAAGTTGTTTGTCTTTTGACACCACAAGAACATTCTCTTTGCTTGGCTCATCACTCTTAAAAATCCCTTCATAATTCATTCCAAAAAATGTGCCACAAGCTAATACAAAGAGCATAATGATAAACACTTTCGACTCTACTTTCTGTTTATATGTCTCAATTGCGATCGTCAACATATTTTTCATGTTATTCACCTACTCTTTCTAAAAAGATATCATTTAAGGAAATTGGTTCAATTCTAAATTGTTGAATATTTTCAGATTGAAAAATAAATTGTTGAATTTTTTTCGCAACAAATTTATCTTGTGTATAAAACGAAACAATATTGTCACTTTCCTGATAAGACTCAATAGCAAACTCTCTTTTCAATACTTCTCTTTCAAAATCTGCTTGAATGGTAATTCTTCGCTTGTCCATGCTGTCCTTAATTTCTTGTAAATTACCACTCAGCAGAACTTCTCCTTTTTTGATCATACAAATATTTTCACAAATTTCTTCTACATTTGCCATTTGGTGAGAACTAAAAATAATCGTCGATCCACTTTCTTTTAAAAAGAGAATGGCATCCTTTAATTGGTTAGCGTTGATTGGATCTAACCCAGAGAATGGTTCATCTAGTATGATCAACTCTGGATTATGAATAACTGAAGCAATAAATTGAATTTTTTGTTGATTTCCCTTAGACAGCTCACTGATTTTGCGATCTAAATTTTCTTGGATTTCAAAAAAATTTAACCAAAATTCAATACTTTTTTCTACTTCTTTTTTATTCATGTTATGCAGTTTACCAAAAAAAGCTAATTGCTGTTTAACAGTTCTTTTTGGATATAAACCGCGTTCTTCTGGAAGGTATCCTATTTTCGCAGTGTCAAACCGATTTATTGAGTTCCCTTTCCATTTAATTGTTCCTTCATCAGGGGTATAAATCCCTAGAATATGTCTAAAAATTGTTGTTTTCCCCGCACCATTCGCGCCTAAGAACCCATAAATTTCACCTTCTGGAATAGTTAAGTCGATTTCTTTTAATATTTCACGTTCATTCATTGTTTTTTTTAGTTGTTTGATTTCTAAGCTCATTTTATCTAGTCCTTTCATTTAAACGATTGTGTAACCATAATCCACAATTATATTTTGTCCTCGAATCGCTTTACTGTAGTCTGATAATAGAAAATCGATGGTTCCAACTACATCTTCCAACTGCACAAATTTTTTCAAAGGGATTTTTTTCAATAGTTTTTTCCCTTCGAAAGAGTCCTTCAATAATTTTTCATTACTATGATTTAAAATGTAAGATGGAGAAACAACATTAACTTTAATATCTTTTTCATTATCTGCTTCAAAATCTAGTGTTAGATTTTTAGCTAATTGGATAAGTGCTGCTTTTGATGGTCCATAGTCAATTCGGTGCTCATGACCAACTACACCATTTTGCGAACCAATAAGTACAATTGAAACCTTCTCCTTAAAAATGGAATAGAGTTCTTTGATCATAAATACAACCGACTTTAGATTTACCGAAAATGTTTTATCCCATGTCTCTTCACTAATACTATAAAAACTCTGAATAGGATTGATTCCAATTGAGAAAATGATAGCGTCCATCTCAACTGATTCTTTTTCAAGTTCTTCTTTCACTTGCTTTATACTCCATAAATCTGTAACATCCGCCACAAATTCCTTATGCACCACTTCTTCACTATGATCGCCTTTTACTTTATCAATACCCCAAAAATGATATTTTTCTTTATTCATTTGAATATACGATCGTCCTAAATAACCAGCAGAGCCAACAATCAATACATTTTTCATATATATCCTTCCCTTCCTTAATAAGCATCCTCAAAAGAAAACTTGTATAATCTGTTTTAATCCGTTAACCAGTACATATGTAATGACAGCAACGTTAAACAAAGCTAATAGTAATTCAGAACCCTTTATTGACTTATTTGTTCTTCTAATCCAATTTTTAAAAGCGAGCATATAATCTTCGGATCCAATCAATAAGTTGATTATCCAGTAACCATCTGTTTTTATAAATGGAACTAGGTTAATAACAATATTTAAAAGATTTAAGAAAAATAACATTAAAAGGAATTCTGATGTTTTAAATAGCATAGCTGTGCATAGTATTCCGCTGATAATCAATTGTGTTTGAACACCTGCCATCATGATTTTTAATTGTCTCCTTTTTGAAAGATGATCCATAAAGTTAACATTTGTATAGAACATAAATAAAAAAAAATATCTTAGTAAGAAACCAAAACGAAATTTATTAGAGGAAATATATTTTTGATAATAATAATAATGACCTAACTCATGAAGCATAGTGATCACAATTTGGCTGACATATAACCCAAACAACATTAACCAGCTAAATTCAGCGGTTCCCGCTGTGTAACTATTGAATCCTTTTTGAAGAAAAATAGGCAGTAGCAACACACCAATTATTGCAAAAAGTTTGCACAGAATCGATGTATATTTAAACTCCATAAAATATAAAAATGTTGAAAAAAATTGTTTAGGGATACTAAACCCTTTTAATTTAAACTCCAAAAACTTCCTCTTCCCTGCACCAAAAATAAATTTATCAACTAATGGGTCATTATGATTATTATCAGGCTCATATGTTTCCAAATAGACAATCATTTCATTAGTTGTTTTGACCATCCGCTCATTTTTCGTATTAAAAATATAGACTTCCTCATTACACTGTACATACTCAAAAAGAACATGCTGTACTTTCAACTGTTGTACATCAAGCATATGATTTCACCACCTTAGCAATCTGTTTTACTACCTGTACTATTTTTTTAGAATCTGTGTAATACGATGGCATTAGTGTAAGCCCGTTATCTTCAGATGAATTAAAGTATTGGTAACACAAAATTCCTGCCTGTTCTAATGCATTAATAATCAATTGTAAGGCTGAAGGATTATTTATCGTTATTGCGAACATACATCCTATACCTCTACACGCAATATTATGTTCTTCCAATCCTCTAAAAATAACTTCATTTAATCCTTTTATATTTTCTAAAACTTCTAGTTCATTTTTTTGATAGTAATTTAAGGTTTCGTGTGCACTGATTATTCCGAGAAGGTTCCCATTTTGCGTAGAAAAGTGTTCTAAACTTTCTTTTTTCAATTTTTTAGTAAGGTCGTTGGATAATAAAACAGTTCCAAAAGGTAAGACGCCATTGTTAATTCCTTTACTAAGATTAATCATATCTGGTTTAAAATTTAGATAATGAAAGAAAAAACGTTTACCTGTTCGGTAAAAACCTGTAGCCACTTCATCAAAAACGATCGTAATATCATTCTGCTTCAATAATTTGCCTAATTTATTCATAAATAGGACCGATGAAATTTTCACCCCTGCTGATCCTAAAATAGGTTCAATAATCATTGCACTATATTCATAATGATGTTGTTCAATATAGGTTAATAGTTCTTCTTCTTCCGACTTATTTTCTGGAAATTTTACAAACTCCATATTACTTAATTTAGGATTATAAACTTGGGTAACTTCTTGATCCAAGCCACTCACTGACATACCACCCCAAAAAGTACCATGATATCCTTTTGAAAAAGCTAGAGTTTTAACTTTTTGCTTATTGATTTGCCGCGATAATTTCAGAGCTAATTCAGTACATTCAGATCCGCTATTTGTATAAATGAGCTGTGAATAATTCCCTTCAGCATCGACAAATGTACATAATTTTTCTGAATACTCTTGATAGAGTGGATGGTGAAATGAGTGAATATCTAAATAAGTTAGGTTTGTTGAAAATTGCTCACTTAATCGCTGTTGAATAACTTCGTACAAATCTGTCCTATAACCTAGATTCACATTCCATAATCCACTTCTAAGGTCTATAAACCTTTTCTGGTTATGATCAAAGATATATTCATTCTCTGCTCTTATCGGTGTTAATTTATTATTATTTACAGACGAAATATCTCCCATTGGAACTATATAATTATAGTTCATCATTTACCACCTCCATCATGACATAGCCTTTATGATCTCTTAAAACATGAGCTTTATACCCAAATAGCGCGCTCAGCTTATTTACTTGGTCTACTGAATAAATGTTCTTAACTGAATACCCTAACTTTCTTTCTCCATCAGTTGTTTTTGTGTAAATGTTATAGATAAACTGTTTCTCTTTTATAAAGTTTCCTGACATAAACAATTGATCATTAATCTTTTCGACAGAAACCTTCTCATGCAACTCTGCTATGCAATCTGGACTGAGAAAATCAAAGAGAATCTTGCCTTTACTTGTTAATAATTGTTTTACATTCTTTAAAAAGGTTAAAAAAAATTGCTCATCAAATAAGGAGACCGATGTAGCTGGAATAATGATATGAGTATAATTTCCAGAATGTTCAAAATGATGAATGTCTTCAATTCCTCCGATATACACGCGACTTTTTTCTTCTTCATTTAAAAATGTCAACATTTCTTCTTCAGGCTCAATACCATAAATTTCAATACCCTGTCTTAGTAATGGTTTTAAGATTCGCCCATTTCCTGTGCCGATTTCTAATACCCGGTCATTTTCATTGAAGCTAGTTAAGTAATAGTCTAAATCTCCATTCATATTTCCTTGAGCGATAGACTCATAATAACTGGCGAATACCGGCTCTTGATAAATATTATTTGTGATTTCTATTTCCTCCTTTAATTTTGACTTGAATGTGCCAAAAAATAGAGTTTCATACACTTAACATCAACTCCTTTTGTTCTTCAATCACTTCGTCCGTTATTTCGCTGTTTTTATCTTTCACTAGCTCTGTACACCCCTTAACCTGTGCTTCAAATATCTCAACAAATAACTGGTTTACTTCAAATGTCCGATTGCTTTGAATATGAAAAGCCAAGTAACTTTCGCTAGTTGATAAAACAATCCATTCACTTGGATATACTTCTAAATAAATTGCTTCAAATTGATTATCATTGAACGGTGTAACAAAAAATAATTGATTGTCTTTTAGGGAAAGCGCAAGACTTACTAATAGCGGAAAAACTTCATACAAACCATTTTTGTCTTGTTTTTGATCAAACCCACTTTTAGCTAACTCAATTTCTGCAAAAGAACGACTTATATCACTAAATAGCTTTTTTGTTCGCCTATAATCTAAGTAAATCCCATCTTCAAATATGAATAATCTTCGTGCTAATCCAAGAGACAACATATCAGAATAATCAATTATGCCATTTTTACGTTCTTCCCAAGCAACTGTCCCCGTCCGGCTAAATACTTCAAATTGCTGATTTAGCCTTTCCTCTGACAACTCTTCTAATTCCTCGTCTTTAACAAACGTGTTTAAAGAGTCTTTAAACATAACTACACCAGGAATATTCCTCTCTGATGTATATCCCACACCTTGAGACTCATCAATATACACCCCATGATTGATTGCACAGTTCAGATAAACGGATGGATGGATCTTAGCTAGGTCTGTCCCATGTTCAAAATATAAATGTTTAATTATATTCTTTCTAAATACTCTAGGATAGACACCTGTAAATAATGCCATTAAACCATTTTTTAAGATATCTTCTGAAGGCTCGTCTGCTTTTTCTTTAGAAGATAATTTTTTTCTATCAACAAATTGTTCCATTGTTTCATCTGACGCTTCATTGATAGATACAAAATGAAATTTTGTCACTTCACTAAACTTGTTAAGAAAATCAACAATCTTTGGTAGACGAACCGACTTTGACAAGCTAACGAACACATAATCTGTATAGTCTTGAAATTCTGTATAATCCAACAAATCTAAGAAATTATTTGTATCATAATCATATGTATCAAAACTTAACTCATCTATTAAACAGCTATCTTTTAATACATCTGATAGCTTCACATCGTTTACACTTCTCAATACGTGATTACTTTCTTCTACTAATGCCATTCCGATCATTTCAATCACTCCTTTTATTTATCTGTTTTCATTATATGTATGGAACCCTGCAATAAACCATTTTCTCTCAAAACCCATGATTCTTGCCTTTATTGATTCACTTAACGTTTAGGAATACTTAAACGTTATAAAAAAAATACTTGAAAACGAATAAGTGAAAAAAATAAGATATGAGGAAAAATGAACCGTGAATCAACAAATCATCCTATACTTTAAGTGTGCACAACAAAAAAATGAATGAAAGAAAAGAGGGAAAATTATGAACAAGATTAAATTTGAAGAAACTAACAGCAAAGTACTAAATGGTTTTTGGCAAGGTGTTGGCATTGGAATTGTTGTTGGTGGCGTAATTGCTTTAACATAACAATTGAAAATTATAGTAACCAGGAGGTAAAAATTATGAATTGGATTCCCCCCATTATGCTGCCAATTTGGCTTTGGAAATTTTAACAACTATTATTTCTGAAAGAAAATACATTAACTTGATGTTAACGAAGTAAAAATATTGAAAGGAGAATTATTCTAATGAAAGCTATTAACTTTGTAGAAATTGAAGAACAATTATTGAACGGTCATGTTGGCGATTTTTGGACAGGTGTCGGAATTGGTGTTGGCATTGCTGTAGGCGTTATTACAGTGACTTAAAATAAGTGAATAAGGAATTTTATAAAAAAATATAATTTAGGAGGATTCGGAATGAACTCAATTAATATGGTTGAACAACAAGAAAAACTTTTAAACTGTGGATGGTGCTCAACAGTCGGAGTTGGTGTTGGAATAGGAATTATCGCTATTGCTGTAACATAATTTATGAAATGAGGAATAATGATGGATAAAAAACAGCTAAATTTACTATTAGTTTTAATTTTCTTGTTCATGATGTCAACAATTGCAGTTACTTTCTTACCACTCAAAATTTTATTTTCTTGCATTACAACCTGTATTGGCGTTTTCTATGCGAGAAACCTGCGTAAGACATCAGAAAAATAAGTGAAAAAGATGGAACTAGTTATATGTTCCATCTTTTTTATCCTATTAATTCTTTAAAATCCTAGATTTACAAGATTCAATCTAGCATATTCTAGATAGCTTTTTATACTTTTTTTATTTTCCTCCTCATCCCCTTGCAAAAAACTGCTTTCTATGATAAATTAAGTTAGTATGAGCTGAAAACTATCGCTCCAAGATCAAAGCAAAGGAGGAAACTAAAAATGGCAAAAGTATGTTACTTTACTGGTCGTAAGACAAGCAGCGGCAATAACCGCTCACATGCAATGAACGCTACTAAACGTACTGTTAAACCTAACTTGCAAAAAGTTCGTGTATTAATAGACGGTAAACCTAAAAAAGTTTGGGTGTCAACTCGTGCTTTGAAATCTGGTAAAATCGAGCGTGTTTAATAGAACGTAATCAAAAAGCTGAACGGCATGCCGTTCAGCTTTTTTTATTTGTTATCTCGGCTTTGGATCACCGCTATCATTCCTGCATCAAATGAAAATTCAGCAGTTTCTCCTACAAATTCATTACTTGCATAAGAAGTAGGAATCGCAACATCAACATGCTCCAGAGTATATTTACTTTCTGCTAACGTCAGGTTTTTAACGGGTGTTAAACAACAGTAAGCTAAATAATCCATCCTTGCTTCTTTTTTCACCACATAGTCTCCTGGAAGATAATAGGCAATGCTATTTTGATGATCTTTTACTTTTATTTGATGGGCAAAATCTTGAAAACGTGGTTCCAACGGCAGCCACAGATTCGCTAAGAAGTGATCCAAACGACCGCCTGTTGCACCAATGATCGTGATTTCCGATTTTGGAAACTTTTGGACAGCTAGCGCTAAAGCTAATTGCGTGTCTGTATCATCTTTTTCTGCTTGTGCCTGTACAAGTTCTTTGGCTTGTTTTTGAACGGTCTGTTGTTCATCATTCGTTAAAGAGTCAAAATCTCCCACTGCCAAATCTAATGACCAGCCATGTTCCAAAGTATATAAACTACCTCGATCGATTCCCACAATATAATCAAAATCCTCCGAGTTCAACTGCGGCCACTCTTCAGGCGAACCGCCTGCCACAAGAAGAATTTTCATTAGTCCAACACAGCTCTCAGTGCCTCGATACGGTCTTTGGGACTTTCCGAATCATAGATATAAGAACCTGCTACAAAAACATTGGCACCTGCTTCTTTACAGCGTTTCGCTGTCTCAGGAACAATTCCACCGTCTACTTCGATATCATACGTATAGCCTTTTGTTTCTTTCCACTCTTTTAATTGAGCAATTTTATCTAACGAGCTTTCAATAAATGATTGTCCGCCAAACCCAGGATTTACGGTCATGATCAAAACTTGATCGACTAAATCTAACACATATTCAATTGCTGACAAGGGAGTCCCAGGATTGATCACTACACCAGCTTTTACACCAGAGGCCTTGATCATTTGCACAGCACGATGAATATGCGGCGTTGATTCTTCATGGACCGTGATAATATCAGCGCCGGCTTTGGCAAATGCTTCAATGTAATTTTCTGGCTGAACAATCATCAAATGAACGTCCAACGGCAATTTAGTCACTGGTCGAATCGCAGAAACCACGTTAGGACCTAAAGTAATGTTAGGTACAAATTGTCCGTCCATCACATCTACATGTATGTAGTCTGCTCCTAATTTTTCGACTAATTGAATATCTCTTTCTAAATTGGCAAAATCAGCACTTAAAATCGATGGTGCTAGCTTCATTACAATCGCTCCTTTAATTTTACAGTTTTTTTATTCGCTATTTTTTCTTATAAACGGGTCTACGATCTTCTATTTCTAATAAAAATTGCAGATAATTATCATAACGTGTCTGAGCAATCGTTCCTGCTTCTACACGTTTTTTCACTTCACAAGCTGGTTCTTTGCGATGCATACACTCCCGAAATTTACATGAAGATGAGGCTTCCACAAATTCCGGAAATTGTTTTGGCAGCTCTGTTGTTTCCATCTCTAAAAAGTCGATTGAACTAAATCCTGGCGTATCTGCGACTAAACCGTCATATAATGGCAACAGTTCTACATGACGTGTGGTATGTTTCCCTCGACCTAGCGATTCAGAAATTTCATTCGTCGCTAATTGTAAATCAGGAGAAATTTTATTTAATAAGGTTGATTTTCCTGCACCAGATTGTCCCATAAAAACAGTCAAACGTTCTGGAAAATACTGTTCTAGTTTGTGAATCGCTGCTTCGTCATTAGCTTTTGTTGCAGCAATTACTGGATAACCAATTTCCTCATAGACTTTTTTAACCTCGGTCACACCAACTGATTCTGTCCCATTCAGTAAATCGATTTTCGTCAAATAAATGATCGGCGCAATTCCTTTATCTTCCAACGTAACTAAAAAGCGATCCAATAAATTGTATGAAAAGTTAGGTTCAACCATACTCATAACAATTACTCCGATATCCACATTAGCTACTGGCGGGCGAACCAATTCATTATGTCTAGGAAATACTTCAAGTAAATAGCCATCAGTTGGATTATCACTTTCGAACATGACTTCATCGCCAACTAATGGGGTGATTTTTCGATTACGGAAATTTCCACGGGCTCTCGTTTGAAATGTTGCTCCATCTGCATAAATGTAGTAAAAGCCACTTATCGCTTTTCTGATTTGACCTTTCAGAAATGCCACCTCCTCGTTTCTATTAGTTCCATTTTACCATAGGTTGAAGAAAAGCTAAATGCAGGGCTAGAGAAATCGCTTTTTCGTATAAAAAAAGTGATTAAGACAATGTTCATCTTAATCACTTTAAGCTACTTAATTAACTATTTTCATTCCCTGTTGAATCCGTTGCACTTGAGAAATTGACAGTAACAGATGTTCCTTTTGCAACGCTATCACCAACGCTTGGTGAAACACTTGTCACTTTCCCTTTGGACGTATCCCCAGATCCTTCTACGTACTTCAAGCCAGCACCTTCTACTTGAGACTTAGCCTCTGCTGGAGAAAGTCCAATTAAGTTAGGAATACTAACATTACTTGGTCCCGTACTAACTTTTAACGTAATTTTCCCATTTTTAAGATCAAAGGTTGCGCCTGCTCCTGGATCCTGTGAAATAACAGTATCTTTAGGTAAATCGCTAGCTTCATCAACTCTTGAAATTTGATTTTCTTTAAGCCCTAGGTTAGTCAACGCATTTACCGCATTTTGATACGTGTAATTTCCTGCATAACTACCTAAAACAATTGTATTCGATTCAGAACTAGTCGTTGTTGTTTTATCTGGTCCAGAACTTACAGTTAATGTGATCTTGCCCTTTTTAGGGTTAAACGGATTACCTGCTGCCGGATTTTGTGCAATAACTAAATCTTTTTCTATGGTATCACTTGGTTTATCTACTCGGGTAATTTGACTTTCTTTGATTCCATAACTTAACAATTCGGTCACCGCATTGTTATAACTATAGCCTAGACTTGCATAGTCCGCTAAATAGACATCATCTGGTCCTTTACTAACAACCAATGTGATTTCATCTGATTTTGGATCGACTTCTTCACCTTTTTCTGGCGTCTGGCTGATGACTTTGTCTTCATCGATTTTAGAGTCAGTTTCTTTTGTAATTTTGATTTGACTCTCTTTAAATCCTAGTTTGCCTAGCGCTTCGATGGCATCTTTATAATCTTCTCCAGAATAATCATCAAGTTTGATTTTCTTATTCCCAGAGCTTATATAAAGTTCGATTTCTCGATTCTTTTTCACCGTAGAATCTATTGCTGGATCTGTTTTAACGACTTTGCCTTCATCGATAGATTCATCAGGAATTTCTTTTGTTTCTGCTTTGACTTTTAGCCCAGCATCTTCAAGCGTTTTTCGTGCTTCTGCTTCTGTTTTGTCTGAAACATTAGGAATCTTGACTTCACTGCTACCTCTACCAGCAAAATAGAACACTCCACCGATAATCAACGCCAATGCTAATAAAATCAAAAAGATGATCAACGGCTTCTTTTTATTTTTTTTCTTCTTTTCTGCAGCTTCTTGCTGCTCGATTTCTTCGTGTTCATTCCGTTCTTCCGGCGGCGTTTCCATCGAATTGAAAGAAGACGGCATCGCCATTTCGTCTGTGATCGGTGTTAAGATTTTTGTTTCTCCCATCAATCCTGTCGGCTGCCATTTTGGCTCATTTAAGCGGTTCGCTGCCAATACAGTATATAAATCACGCGACATTTCTTCTGCCGTTTTATAGCGGTCAGCTGGATCTTTAGCAGTCGCATGCAGCACCACATTTTCCAACGACTGAGGGATATTGGAATCAAATGTTTTGACTGACGGAATTTCTTCTTGGAAATGCTTTAAGGCAATCGTTACTGCCGATTCACCATCAAAGGGTACGTTTCCTGTCAGCATCTCATATAAAATAATCCCAACTGCATACACATCTGATTGATTGGTTGCCATGCTACCTCTCGCTTGTTCCGGAGATAGGTAGTGGACAGAGCCCAACATGGTATTAGTTTGTGTGATGGACGTTTCTGTCAGCGCAATTGCGATTCCAAAATCTGTGATTTTTACAACGCCGCTTTCATCCATCAAAATATTTTGCGGTTTTAAATCTCTATGAATAATTCTATGTTCGTGGGCTAACGATACTGCCGATAAAATTTGTTCCATGATATCTACAGTTTTCGCATATGGAATTGGGTATTGAGTCTGGATAAATCGTTTTAGATCCATCCCTTTGACATATTCCATAACTAAGTACTGCAAACCGTCTTCTTCACCTACATCATAAACACTGACGATATTCGGATGAACCAATTCAGTAGCAGCTAATGCTTCTCTTTGAAAGCGGCGAATCGCTGCTTGATCGTTTTGGAAGTCAAAACGTAGCACTTTTACTGCTACATCACGATCCAAAATCAAGTCATGAGCTAAAAAAACATTTGCCATACCGCCACTGCCGATATTGCCAATAATATGATACCGGCCATTCAATTTTCTGCCGATTTCGATCATTGGTTTTCCTCCTCTTGCTCATCAAAATGTATCACTAAAACGGTGATGTTATCTACTCCGCCAGCTTCGTTTGCTGTAGCGATCAATACATCAACTTTTTCATTTAACGGTTTTTCTGAAAGTAAAATAGCTAAAATTTCTTCTTCTGAAACCATATTCGTCAACCCATCTGAGCATAGCAAGATATAATCATTTGGTACCCAAAGATGATTGGTTACGTCAACTTCTACCATTCCCGGCATTCCTAATGAACGTGTCAAAACATTCTTTCTTGGATGATTCGCAGCCATCTCTCGAGTAATTTCGCCTGATTTAACCAGCTCATTGACTAAGGAATGATCTTCTGTCAGCTGACGTAATTGGTTATTGCGTACTAAATAAGCCCGGCTATCCCCAATATTAGCTAATACGAATGATCGATCCAACAACACAGCACTGACGATCGTCGTCCCCATCCCTAAGTATTCAGGCTGGGATTGACCTTTTTGATAGATCAGCTCATTTTCATCTTGGATCTCTTTAATCAGCCACTGAGCAGCTTTTTCTGACGTTTCGACTGCGCTTTCCTGCCAACGAACACCTATATTATTGACCGCCATCTGGCTGGCTACGTCTCCAGCTTGATGCCCGCCCATCCCGTCAGCTAAAATCGCTAAAGAAACACCTGATTGGTTTTCAAATAAACCAGCATAATCCTGATTAGTATTTCGTTTTCGTCCGACATCTGTTTGAAAATTGATTTCCACTATGCTTCACCTCGTTTAACAAACTTTCTGCATACAACAAATAAAAAAGCCATCCGTTCCTAATTGATGCGGGTATAATGTCAGCATTTGATCTTTTATCGCAGACTGAACAACTTCATTTACTGCCACATCGATTTTTTTGAATTCTGGATGTTTCTTTAAAAATGTTGCTACAACTTCTTGGTTTTCTTCTTCGGCAATTGTACATGTGCTATAGACCATTATACCGCATTGTTTCAATGTATGTGCAACACTTTCTAGAATTTCTAGTTGAATTTCAGGTAATTGTTCAAAATCCTGAGCTGTTTTGTTGTATTTAACATCTGGTTTACGACGCATTAAGCCTAAACCGGAACACGGCGCATCCACTAAAATTCGATCAAAATATTCAGCAGGAAATTCTTCGCCTACTTTACGCGCATCTAATTTTTCAGTATCGACAACTTCTTTTACATGAAGACGTTCAGCGTTTTGTTTGATTAATTTTATTTTATGATCGTGAATATCTAGCGATTTCACTCGTCCTCCTTGTGAAGCATCAAGGAAAGTCGCAATATGCGTTGTTTTTCCACCAGGTGCCGCACAGGCATCTAAAACAACATGATTTTTTTCAATTTGCATCGCTGGCGCCACTAACATCGAGCTTTCATCTTGAATCGTTAGTTTTCCTGCTGTAAATAAATAATTCCCTGCTAAAAAGCCTTTATCTGCCACCACACCATAAGGCGAAACTTGGCTGGCAGAAGCTTCAATATGGTCTTTTTGTAGTTCTTCTAGCGCATCAGCTATACTGATTTCACGAGTATCGACACGACCACTAACATGACTTTTTTCAAAAAGAGACAAACCTAATTTTCTGGTTTCTTCTATTCCCATTTGTTTGATCAGTTTTTCTGTCAACCACTGAGGCATACTAATTTCCACAGATAAGCGTTCTACTGGGTCTTTGATTTTATCTAAACTAGGCGCACCTTCACGCTGAAACGCACGAAGAACACCATTAACAAATTTAGCAATTCCGATATTTCCTCTGTGCTTACCGATTTCCACCGCTTCATTGATGATTGCATGATCAGGAATTTTATCTAAAAAGACTAATTGATAAATCGACAAACTAAGTAAGTTTTTCACCCAACTATCCACTTTTTTAGGATTTTGAATAAATGGGGTCAAATAATATTCCAGTAACAATTTACGACTGATCGTTCCATACACAAGCTCTGTGAATAAACGGCTGTCTTTTTCACCTAAAGCAGATTTGTTGATCATTTCATTTAGTAATAAATTAGAGTATGCTCCGCCATTGTCCACGCGCTCAATCGTTCTTAATGCTACGTAACGAACCGAATTTTTTACTCTTGTTGGTATTTTTTTTCCCATATTGATTAACCCACCTTATCTGATTCTGCGACTGTTTTACCAACCCCATTTAAGAAATCTTGAATGAATAATTTTCCTTTGCCTGATGGTTGAAGGATATTCACTGAAAGAACTGTTCCTTTACCACAAGCAATCCATAGTTCTTTTTTGCTGCGTTTAATGATTGTTCCTGGAACAGCTTCAGTCGTTTCATCTAAAGGTGTAACATCCCATAATTTCCAATTGATTTCATTGTATGTTGTAAATGCTGTCGGCCATGGACGCATACCGCGCACTTGATTATCGACCTGTTCAGCGGTTTTATTCCAGTCGATTTGCTCTTGCTCTCTGGTAATGTTGGGAGAGAAGGTCACTTTGGTCTCGTCTTGAGGAATTGGCGTGATTTCCTTCGCTAAAATTTTAGGTAATGTTTCTAACAATAATTCTCTTCCAACGATGCTTAGCTTATCAAACATTGTCCCTACATCATCAGCTTTAGTGATCGGGATCGCTTTTTGAGAAAGAATATCGCCCGCATCCATTTTTTTCACCATTTCCATGATTGTAACTCCTGTTTCCTTTTCACCTTCGATGATCGAATAATGAACTGGGGCACCACCACGATATTTTGGTAGCAATGATGCATGGACATTGACTGCACCAAATTTAGGTGCATTTAAAATTTTCTCTGGTAAAAACTGACCAAAAGCTGCTGTTACGATCAAATCAGGCGCAAGTTCAATAATTTTCTCCATTTCAGGTGAGCCTGAGATTTTTTCTGGCTGTAAAACAAGTAACTCATGTTTCAGTGCCGCTTCTTTAACTGGCGTTGGTGTAATTACTTTTTTGCGTCCAACTGGGCGATCTGGTTGTGTTACTACGGCTTGGATTTCATAGCCGTTTTCAATTAATCCTTCTAAAACAGGAACAGAGAAAGCAGGTGTTCCCATAAATATAATTTTAGTCATCAAAATGTTCCTCCATATATGCATCTAAATCTTCTGGCTTGATCGGTTCAATGATCTTATCAATGAATAATTCACCGTTTAAATGATCGATTTCATGTTGAAAGGCTCTGGCAAGATAGCCATAAGCTGTTACTTCGATCTCGTCTCCTTCACGGTCAAAATAACGCACAGTTACTTCATCCGCTCGTTCAACAGTTCCGTAAGTTTCAGGAATGCTTAAACAGCCTTCTACATCGATATCCGTACCTTTTCGTTCAATGATTTCAGGATTGATCAATTCAAACAACCCTGTTTCTTCATCTACTTCAATGACTGCAAGCTGAAGATTTTTACCGATTTGAGGTGCCGCTAAACCAATACCATCGTGGGCAATCATCGTTTCATACATATCTTCTAAAAGGGTGATTGTTTCATCGGTGATCATCGTTACTGGTTTTGCTTTTTGTTTCAGTCGTTCATTAGGGTGTATCACTATAGGATAGCGCATTAAGTTTCCTTTCTTAAAAAACATCTTTTAGTCATATCAACAATAAGTGTATCAAATAAAATTCATTGGCTCAGCATCGATCGATAATTTCAATCCATGTGCTGTCGCTCTTTGGGTGTCAGTCAGTATTTTTTTTAAAATATTTTGTAAATTGGGTTCATTTTTATATTTAATGATCACTTGATAAAAGTACCGATTATTGACCCGCATAATAGCGTTAGGCGTTGGGCCTAGTAAAATACTTTGATCAGACAATCCTTCTTTCAACTCTTTAACAATTTCAAACATCTGCTTGGCCGCCTGGTTTTCTTCTGAGTGACTAGCTGTAATTTGGACTGTAAAATAAAACGGCGGATAGTCTCCGCGATGACGGACGTACATTTCTTTTTGGTAAAAGTCTTCATAATCTTGAGCTTTAGCCAACTGGATCGCATAATGTTCAGGATTGAATGATTGAATGATCACTTCACCAGGTTTTTCTGCTCGTCCTGCTCGTCCACTAACTTGAGTCAACAACTGAAACGTTCGCTCACTTGAACGAAAATCTGGTAGATTTAGTGCAGTATCAGCATTTAATACTCCAACTAACGTAACATTAGGAAAATCCAAGCCTTTAGCAATCATTTGTGTTCCTAATAAAATATCTGCCTCATGATTACCAAATGCCGTCAAAATCTTCTCATGTGCGCCTTTTCTTCGAGTTGTATCAACATCCATGCGCAACACTCGACTCTCTGGGAAAAGAGCGTTTAATTCTTCTTCCACTTTTTGAGTTCCTGTTCCGTAATAGCGGATTTTATCCCCGCCACAATTTGGACAGTGATACGGAATCCGTTCTTCATGACCACAATAATGACATTTCATCGTTTTCGTATCCATATGCAAAGTCAACGAGATATCACAGTTTGGACAAGGTAACACATAGCCACAATCCCGACACATCACAAAAGAGGAGTAGCCACGGCGATTTAGCATCAAGACGATCTGTTCTTTTTTAGCTAAACGATCCTGTATTTTTCCTTGAAGTGCTAGTGAAAAGGACGAAGTATTTTTATTTTGAATTTCTTCACGCATATCTACGATATCGATTGTGGGTAACGTTGCCGTCTGATTTGCTCGCTGAGTCAATACCAATCGCTCATAGACATTTTTTTGCGCCCTAGCTCGTGATTCCAATGATGGTGTCGCACTTCCTAAGACAACAGGGCAATGATGATACTCTCCACGCCAAATAGCCAAATCGCGCGCATGATAGCGAGGTGTTTCTTCTTGTTTGTAGCTTGCTTCATGCTCTTCATCAATGATTACAACACCGAGGTTTTCCAATGGAGCAAAAATCGCAGAACGAACACCAACCACTACTTGGGCTTCTCCACGTTCAATTCTCCGCCATTCATCGTATTTTTCCCCTTGAGATAGTGCGCTATGCATTACAGCAACTTGATCTCCAAAACGACTCTTAAAGCGATGAACCATTTGCGGCGTCAAGGAAATTTCTGGAACCAGCATCATTGCAGTCTTACCTTGATTCAACACTTCTGCAATCACTTGAAGATAAACTTCTGTTTTCCCACTGCCGGTAATGCCTTCCAGTAAATAGGTTTTACTTACGCCTTGATTCATTGAACCAAGCACTTTATCCACTGCGTTTTGTTGCTCATCATTCAAAGATAAGGCCGTCGTTTTTTCAAAAGTATGCTCCGCAAACGGATCTCGATAAGCCTCTGTTTCAATAAATGTCAGCCACCGCTTATTCGCTGCATCATTTAAAATAGCTGTACTAAAGCCTAGTTCCTTCATTTCTTTGACCGTGGTCATTTTTTCGATGCCTAATTGCTGCAAATAGTTAATCAACTGCTCTTTTTTTTGCGAGCCTTTGCGTAAGTCCATACGTGCTTCTTCTAGTTCTTCAAAATTTTTCAGCGCTTGGATATAGCGAATCATTTTTACTTTATTCCGTGTATTGACTTCATAACGAATATCGACTTTTTGCTGCTTTCTTAACTGCATCAATTGCGGCAAAATATTACGCGCTAAAGCATCATCCCAAGCGATTTCATCCAAACCATAGAACAACTCATCTTGGCTTCCTTCGTCTAATTCATCCGTTAAATATATGTATTTTCGATAATCTGCCCGCATCACACTTGGCAGCATCGTTTGTAGACAAGTAATCTTAAAGGCAAATGTTTTTTCCTTCATATAATCAGCTAGTTCCAGCAGTTCAGTATTCAGCACAGGTTTTAAATCTAAAACAGAAAGAATTTCTTTCCATTCAAATTTTTGCGCAGAAATCACTTCATCTGAAACTTCATCTATCGCCATCACAAACCCTTGCAAATGACGGTTGCCATTACCAAAAGGCGCTTCCACACGCATGCCAACGGCCAATTGTCCTTCTAAGTTAAAAGGAATCAAATAAGTAAACGGTTGGTCTGTCTGCATTGTTGGTACATCAACAATCACTTGTGCCGCTTTTCTCATAAACATTCCTCCGTTCTCTAAAATCATCCTATTGTTCATTTCTTTGCTTATTGTACTAAAGAATCCAGTATTTGTCTTGTGTCCTTTATTTCTGTTTCAAATAGATTATATCTCTAGAGGCTATCAATCTAAACTTAAAAATGACCTATTTAATTAATTATGCAAGAATCAAGAAACATAGCTATATTGATTTGACAGAGACACAAACGTACTTGCCGCTTAAAGCTATAACATTTGCTTGGACTGAGCATTTAATCTAAAAAACGACTGATTTCTTAAAGCAGTGATTTACTGCTAATAAAAGAAAATCAATCGTTTTTTTCTTTAATCAAGTATGTGACGTACTCAAAGTTCGCCGCATTCACTTGCCTTCAGAATGGTATATCTTAGTCGGTTTGTATTACATTTTTTTCTCTTCGCGGATGCGATTTTCAAGTTCTTTTTGTTCTTGTTCATGTCTCATTTTTTGTTCTTCTTTTGCCATACGCATTCTTTCGCGTTTTTCTTCTGGGCGTGGATCGTTGATTACTGTTGCAGCGTCGATTTCTTCTAATGCTTGGCCTACGCTTTTTACAGATTCAAAACTTTCAAGTGTTGGTTGTGCACCTTCATCTAATTCGTGGGCACGTTTGCTTGCTAAGATCACAAGAGAATATTTTGATGGTACTTCTTTTAATAATGAGTCAATAGATGGTTTTAGCATCATAAGGCTACATCTCCTTCAACATTTTAATATATTTTCCGATTACTCGATCAACGCGAAAATGTTCACTCGCGATAATTTCTTTGATTCGTTTTACAGCCAATGGTACTTTATCATTCACAACGGCATAATTATATAATGCCATCATTTCGATTTCTTCGCGAGCCACACGCATTCTTTCTTCAATTACATCATCGTCATCCGTACCACGACCAACGATTCGTGATTTAAGCTCTGACAAATCTGGTGGTGTGAGAAAAATAAAGACACCATCAGGCACTTTCTCTTTGACTTGTTCGGCACCTTGGACTTCGATTTCTAAAAAGACATCTTTTCCCTTATCAAGCGTTTGGTTAACGTAAGAAAGTGGCGTTCCGTAATAATTTCCTACGTACTGTGCATATTCCAGCATTTCACCAGCTTCGATCATTGCTTCAAATTCTTCTTTTGTGCGGAAGTAGTAATCTACTCCTTCTACTTCTCCTTCCCGCATTTTACGGGTAGTCATAGAAATCGAGTACTGAAAATCATTCTCTTCACTATCAAAAATTGCTTTTCGTACTGTTCCTTTACCAACTCCAGAAGGACCTGATAGTACAATTAATAATCCACGCTCTGACATGACGACTTCCTTTCAAAATATGTCTTTTAAGTATTACTTCTATAATGCACTTTTTTTCAGTAATTTTCAAGGCTTTATTGCTTAATATTTGCAAAAAAAATATATACTTTTCTATCTATCAAAATTGTCACCTCTATTACAAAAATATTTGCAAAAAAAGTATACACTTCACCCACTTTTCAAGTAAAATAAAGTTATTACGCACTTTTATACTTTGGCAACTTTCTCACTGCAGAAATTGATGTATAAAAAACGAAGGGATCTAACTTTATGTTCATTAAAAAAAGATTTTGGAAAGCCACGACCGCTTTCTTACTTGCTGCTTGTATTTTATTTGGAGGTTTTGCGCAAACAAGTTATGCAGAAGAAGACCTAATGGAATTTGCAAAAAAATCAGGTTATCCTATAAAAGAAGGTTACCGACCAAAAGCCTCGATTGTCATTGATGCTGATTCTGGTCAGATTTTATGGGAAGATCAACCTGATTTATCATGGAGTCCAGCAAGTATTGCCAAAGTCATGACTATGTATTTGGCTTTTGAAGCAATGGAACAAGGTAAATTCAACCTAGATACAACAGTTAAAGCAACCGAAAAATATGTCAATATTTCTCAAATCTATGCATTAAGCAATAATAAAATTGCCTTAGGAGTTGATTATCCTGTTCGTGACTTATTTTCAATGGTAGCAGTTCCTTCTTCAAATGTTGCGACACTAATGCTGGCAAATCTAGTTTCTGACAACGATGAAGCTGGTTTTATTCGTAAGATGAATGAGAAAGCGGCAGAATTGGGTATGACAAATACCACTTACTTTAACTCTAGCGGAGCACAAATTAGTGCTTTTGGCGGATTTTACCAAGCACCAGGTATCGATCCAGATGGCGATAATAAATCAACTGCTAGAGACTTGGCTGTTTTAACGTATAATTTAATTAAAAAATACCCTGATGTTTTACAATTCACAAATAAACCCGTTGTCACAACTATGGCAAATACGCCTTATGAAGAAACTTTTGAAACCTACAATTACTCGTTGCCAGGTGCAAAATACGGCTATGAAGGGGTCGATGGATTAAAAACCGGCTCAAGTCCAACGGGAGGCTTCAACTATATCGCTACTGCCAAAAAAGGGGATACTAGACTCATTGAAGTTATTTTAGGGGTCGGTGATTGGTCAGACCAAGAAGGCGAATACGAGCGACACTTAGCCGGCAATGCGATCTTAGAGCATGCCTTTTCTACCTATGAACATAAAAAATTGCTTTCTAAAGGTCCAAATAAAATCAACAATAAAGAAATTGATCTAGAGCAGGATTTTTACGGATTTGTTAAAAAGAATACCCCACCTAGTTTCACACTAGAAAATGGTAAATTATCTTTACGCAATGAACTAGGTCAAGTGTCACCAACGATTCCAGTTCAAACGGTCAATTATAAAGAGTCTGAAGAAAAAACAGTGGCTAGTTCATCTGCCAAACAGGAAAAAATGATACTCCCTCAAACTTCGACAACAAAAAAAGAAGAACCTAACTATGTAATTACAGCTATTTTAGCTATAGGAGGTTTCCTAGCTATTATTTTATCTAGGATATTTAGAAAACGAATCGCTGGTGAAAGAAGAGGTAGCCGCAAAGCTTCAACACCGACAACTCGTCTATTATTTTTATTAGGTACTATTTTATTACTTTCAGCAGTCGGCGTATTTATCTTTTTATAAAAAAATAAAGGTGAGAAAAG
>NZ_JAFLWD010000030.1:0-37508 GCF_017316105.1 Candidatus Enterococcus ikei | reverse complement strand
TTATATGTTTGTTATTTTAATATAGTTATACTAAAAAAAGTCTTGTCTATGAATACTATTTTCCCACTTGTTTTTTCTCTATATCCTAGCACGCATCTTGAAGTTTTATCATTTAAATTGTATGATGAAGCTCTAAAGTTTTCTATTCCAAAAACCTTACATTCAGATTTTAGATACCGCTTGGAGGCGTAATGATGACTATTTCTTTAGAAAAAATCCGTGAATGTTTACTTGAAGAACATCTTTTGAAAGAATTTATTTCAACTGAAGGTTGGTCTTTGACTTTACCACTATCGTTGAATGATAAAATATTTGAAGCTATTTCCTATGATTCTCGCACTGTAAGCTCTGATACGCTATTTTTCTGTAAAGGAATGAATTTCAAATCAGAATATTTAGAAAGTGCTATCCAATCAGGTCTTGACGTTTATGTAGCTGAACAGCCCTATGATGTACCTGCAGCTTTAGGAATCATTGTAACAGATATCAAAAAAGCAATGGCCGTTTTAAGTATGGCTTTTTATGATTATCCGCAAAATAAATTAAAACTAATTGGTTTTACTGGGACAAAAGGAAAAACAACCGCGGCTTACTTTACTAAATTTATTTTAGATCAAGCAACAAATAACAAGACCGCTATGTTGTCTACCATGAATTCTACTTTAGATGGAAAAACCTTTTTCAAATCACACTTGACCACACCTGAATCACTTGATCTTTATCAAATGATGGCAGAAGCTGTTAAAAATAAGATGACCCATTTCATTATGGAAGTCTCATCACAAGCTTACAAGACAAATCGTGTGTATGGTTTATTTTTTGATGTAGGGATTTTCCTAAATATTACACCTGACCATATCAGTCCAATCGAACATCCAACGTTTGATGATTACTTTTACTGCAAACGTCAGCTAATCAAGCATTCAAAAACCATGATTTTTAATCATGAATCTGATTACTTTCAATTACTGAAAGAAACAGCTGAGCTGCATCAAGTTCCTTATATCGTTTATGGCGATCAAACATCGGTAGATACAGATTATATCTATCACACAAAAAAAGATGATTCTCTTGCGTTCTCTATCACCACAAAAAATGATACTTTAGCGGTTTCTGGTGAGTATCACTTGCGTTTAGGCGGTGACTTTAACAAAGGGAATGCCTTGAGTGCTGTTCTCGCCAGTGCTTTGGTCGGCGCTACTCGTAGTGATTGCCAAAAAGGAATCAAAGAAACAACTGTCCCTGGTCGGATGGAATTATTGACAAATAAAAATGGTGCTAAAGTCTATGTAGATTATGCGCATAATTATGATAGTTTAAAGAATCTTCTAACGTTTGTCAAAGAAGAACACCCTGAGGGCCGTTTACTTGTCGTTATCGGCAGCACTGGAAACAAGGCGATTTCTAGACGTAAGGATTTCGGTATCGTTTTATCTGAATTGGCTGATGTCGCTATTTTAACTACGGATGATCCAGCCGATGAAAATCCAATAACGATCTGTGAAGAAATCCAATCTTATATCACAGCTGATATTCCTGTTGAAATAGTTGCAGACCGCGCTCGAGCAATCGAAAAAGCTTTAGCCATGAGCTTGAAAGAAGATGCTGTCGTCTTAGCAGGAAAAGGCGCTGACCTATACCAAAAAGTTGGTGGAGAAGATACACCTTATGAAGGTGACTTTTATATTGCTGAACGTTTGATACTTGAATAAAAAAGTGAGCAGGACATAACTCTAGTCATGTCCTGCTTACTTTTGATATTACTAAACGGCGGGAGCAGAAGCATCCTCTTGTCTAGTATCAGCCCATAAATATCATTATCAGTGTCATCAACACTAAACTGATCAAAATACTTGCAGATGACGTAAAACCGACTGTTTCTTCCGGCATTCCTGCTTTAACACTATTGATCACCGAAAAGGTCGGCATCGGCGCTACACTCAATACAACTAGCACAATTCGCAGTAACGGATCCAACGGAATCACAAAAGCAAACAGCAATGCAAATGCCGCTCCGCACAAATAACGCCAAGCAAGAACTTCTTTCACTAAGTGCATCGCTTTTTTAGGTAATCTTAATTCAAGATATAAGCCAATCATAAACATCGATAAAAATCCATTTGCTTTCGCAATCATTTCCAACACGCCCAACACTTCTACTGGCAATCCAATTTGAACGATCCGTAGCAACAACATAACCATATATGCTGTAAAAGGCGCTGATTTAAACAAAGACAAAACGATTTTCTTCAACGTTGTCTCTTCTTTAGAGCCAACCACTTTATCAATCAACAACGTACTCCCACCAGTCAGCATCACACTATTTCCAATATCAAACATCAAAAGAAATGGCACAGCCAAAGGATAAAAGCCTTGAATAAACGGCAAACTAAAATTACCGATATTGTAACCTGACATCGAATACATTTGGAACTCCTGCTCTAGAACTGGTCGTTTTTTGCTTACTCGACCGCCTATCAAAATAACTAGGATATTCAAAATGATGCCCATTGCTAACAAGAAAAACAATGTTCCTGAAACCACCACACTTGCTAAACTAACGATCACTGTTGCCGGTAGGGTGATATTTACAATGATGACAGACAGCATACCGCCATCTGCTTTACTCAACAAACCAATTCGCTTCATTAAATAGCCTAAAAATATGACAAAACAAAAACCAACTGCCTGTAATAAAATTTCTCTCACCCAACGCACCCCTCACTTATTATTTCTAACACTACCATAATTTATAGGAAAAAAATTTGTCTCTATCAATTTATGCAAAATATCTAGACCTTAACATGACTTTTTCAAAAAACATCCGCGCAAGTTTCACGCAGATGTTTTGTCTAGCTATGACTTTTGAATCGTTGTTTCCAACAGATACTTGCGTGCCAATAGGAACATAACCACGCCAATGATAAGAAAATACACAGGCATTGCCAGCAACGTTCCATTATGAACTTTGCTCATTCCAAAGGTAAATAAACTAACAAGTAAATAGTAACCTAAGCTAAAAAGTGCTCCTGCTGAACCAATTACATCTTGAAAATCTACTAACGCTAAACTAAGACAATTTGGTAACGCCATACCTGTTCCTGTTAACACAACAAAAATACCTGCTAACATCAACCACAACTGAACCGTTCCCTGAAGAAAACCAGCAGCGGCAAAAACTAAAAATAGCGTGCCAAACAACATTACCTTAATCCCAATAAGAATAATTTTTTCTGGCTGGTAAAAAGGAAGTAAACGCTTGGACAACAACGAACCCAAAATCGAAGCTGCCGCCACAGCAATTCCTAAAAAGCCATATACTGCTGTTGACAATTGAAAATGCTCAATAAAAATAAATGGTGCTTCAGCATAATAACTAAACAACAGACCATTAATCGCTCCAATCAAAAAACCATACGTCAATACTTTAGGATTCGTGACTAATCGTTTAATGATCGGCAATAATTTTATCGGTTCTTGTCGTTGCACTTGAATTGTTTCTGGCAAGCTTATGAATGCATAGCTGAAAATCAACACACTCATTACTACTAAAACTAAAAATACTGCTCTAAAACCAAAATACTGATCAACGATTCCGCCCACTAAAGGTCCTATTGCTGGAGTAAAGGCCAACGCTGCAGAAATTTGTGCAAATAATGCATGCCGCTGATTGCCGAAGTAGCTTTCTCGCAAAATCGTTTGTGTCACAACAGAACCTGTACTCGCTCCAAAAGCTTGAATAAACCGAGCAAACAGCAACATTTCGACCGAAAAAGAATTAAAACAAAGAAAACTTCCTACTCCATAAATAAGTAACCCGTAAAGCATTGCCTTACGCCGACCAATAAAATCAGATAGCCAGCCCCAGAAAAATACGCCCAAAGCAAAGGCTAGAAAATAAATACTTAATGTTAATTGCACCGTTGCCATCGATGCTTGAAAAGCATTCGCAATATCTGGTAACGATGGGGTGAAGATCGTTTCACTGATTTGGGGAAATCCCACTAAAACAATGAGTAATAATAATGATGGTACACGAGTTTTGATGCTTTTTTTCAAAGAAATTCCTCCTAATACTCTAGCCTATTCAGCTAGATAAATAAATCATAGGGTTGAAAAAAAACATCTAACTCCGGGAAGCGGAGGGAGCATGATCAATATTAATTTATAGGTATCCATCTGCTAATCACTTCCTTTTCTTGTATTTATGCGTTATTTTTCTAAATTTTGTTTGGTCATTTAACTTCAAGTATATCATATCATTTTATTGTTTACTTATTTAAATAAATTCCCAACAAATTCAATCGTCTGATCAGAAGGCTGACCGGCCATTTCTTTAGCATTTTTACGATTAAGATCGCCTAGAATCATCGAACGAGTCTTCCCAAAGTTTTCAAAGATTTCATCCATACATTCTTCTGGAGTCATGGCCGCTGCTAGTGCAGCTTTGCCAGCTTCAGTATCTGGTAACGATTGCAAGAAACTTGGTGTAATCGTCGAACCTAAAATTGGAACCATAATATCTACATTCGTATCCAACATTTCAAAACCAACAGCTTCTGTCATCTTAATAATGAACGACTTACCTGCCCCGTACTGAGCAATATAAGGCGAACCTGTTAAACCTGACATTGAGCCAATATTAATGATTCCGCCACGATTTTTTTCCTTGAATAATTTCGTATAGTAATGGAAATATTTTGTGAATGAAACAATATTGATCTGAAGCATTTTTTCTTCATCTTCCCATGTATGCTCAGAAAATGGGCCAAAAACACTTAAACAGGCTACATAAGAAACAAAACCAATATCCAGTTCTTTCGTCTGTTCAATTATCCGCTCGATTGCCTGATTGGTGGATAAATCTTCTGTCACCACTTGATACTCTACTTGGTATTCTTCCGCCAATCCTTTCCCTAACTCATCTAAAGCAGCCGTTCTTCTACCAACTAATACAACATTTAATTTTCTTTCTGCTAAAAATTTAGCCATTGCTTTTCCAACACCATCTGTTGCCCCAAAAATAATTCCCCAAGCACCATATTTTTCTTTAAATTCTGACATCTACTTTCCCTCCTAATTTCAGCTGATCAACTTCGTAGAAATTGCGATTACATAAAGCTGATTATTTCATCCAATTAAAGTCTACTGTCATTGTATCTGCAACAACTTTTTTAATCAATAAATAATTAAACCGACATAAAAAATAGTTGAATGCAACTATTTTCCATTCGAACAACACGATTACATAAGAAAGCCATCCAATTTTCAAGTTTTCAAAAAGAGTAAAATCCTCACCATTCCTAGCTCATTTAATGATAAACTTATCATAAGCAACAAAATTGTAAAAAGGAGCTTCAATTTATGAATTTAGAACAGTTCATTCCATCAGATTTCAGTGGTTTCATTCGCATTACCTCAAAGCAAAAACCATTATTTTCCAAAGCTTTCGGTTATAGAGATTATCCCAATCAAATAAAAAACAATCAGCATACAATTTTCGGCACAGCTTCTGGCGGAAAAGCCTTTGTAGCTGTTGCAATCATGAAGTTAATTGAAGAAAAGATATTAGCAATCGATCAGCCTATTGTTCATATTCTTTCTACAAAACTACCTAACATAGATCCTAATGTAACGGTTCACCAATTGTTAAATCATACTTCTGGAATTGGAGATTATTATGATGAAGATATAATAGACAACTATGCCTCATTATGGGAAGAGTTTCCTAATTATGCGATTCGTAAAAATAGTGACCTTCTACCCTTATTTATTAATAAAGAAATGAAGTTTCCTCCTGGTAAAAAGTTTCAATACAATAATACAGGCTATGTACTTTTAGCGATGATCATCGAAGAACTGACTGGGCAAGACTTTGACCGTTATTTAAAAGAAATCATCTTCGAGCCAGCTTCAATGACCTCAACAGGTTATTACGCTTTGGATCGGCTACCTGCCAATACGGCCAATGCCTATATTCTCGATCCTGAATCAAATGATTATTATAGCAATATTTACAGTATTGATGCCAAAGGAACTGGTGCTGGCGGCTGTTTTACAACCTTAAAAGATTTGGAATGTTTTTGGCAAACCTTGTTCAGCGGAAAAATCATTTCTGAACATGCTGTAGACGTGATGCAAACGATGCAAGGTTCTGATCATTACGGCTACGGTTTTTGGATCGCTACAAAAAATACACCTGCTTTTCCATATATGCAAGGACATGATCCTGGAATCTCTTTTATTTCATCTTATAACCGCGTACTAGATTTAAATATTACGATTATGAGCAATTTCGGCCAAGATGTTTGGAAAATGCATCAAGAACTTTCAGCAGAATTATCTTAAAAAAATACGCATAGTATGATTTCACAAAAAGAGGTTATGGCAAAAGTCATTTAGGTTCGAGCAATTGGACTAAAAAAAGCACAATGCGTTTTATGCATTGTGCTTTTTTAGTAAATTGCCGAAGAATCTGGCTTTTCCACACCGTTCATTCGGATTTATAGCTATTTCTTTAACACTGAGGGTTTAAATCCTTTTAATCTCAAAGCATTTAGCAAAACCGAAACTGAGCTAAAACTCATGGCAGCTCCTGCAATCATAGGATTTAACAACGGTCCGCCAAACAAATACAATACACCCATCGCAACAGGAATTCCTAAAGTGTTATAAGCAAATGCCCAGAATAAGTTTTCTTTGATATTCTTGATGGTCGCTTTACTTAATTCTACCGCTGTTGGTACATCCATCAAATCACTTCTCATCAATACGATATCTGCTGATTCCATCGCAACGTCTGTTCCAGAGCCAATTGCGATTCCTATATCTGCTTGCGCTAATGCTGGTGCATCATTGATTCCGTCACCAACCATTGCGACTTTTTTACCTTCTTTTTGTAATTTCATTACTTCTTCAGCTTTATCTTCCGGTAAAACTTCACTTAAGACACGATCAATTCCGACCTGTTTCGCAATTGCTTGGGCTGTTCGTTTGTTGTCACCTGTGATCATGGCAACTTCGATGCCCATTTGATGTAGTTTTTTGATTGCGGGAATGCTGTTTGGCTTAATGGTATCAGCTACTGCGATGATTCCTGCTATACTATCATCTTTGGCGATATACATCGGTGTTTTTCCTTGTTCAGCTAATTGATCTGATATGGTACCTAGATTCCCTAGAGCAATGCCACGATCATCCATCAATTTTTTATTTCCCAATAATAAGCGGCTGCCTTCGATCGTTACTTCGATTCCGTGTCCAGGAATCGCAGCAAATGCTTCTGTTGAGGCAAAAGCCAAGTTCTTTTCTTCCGCTCCATTGACGATTGCTTCACCTAGAGGATGTTCAGATCCCTTTTCAGCAGATGCAGCTAAACGAAGCAATTCATCTTCCGTCATCTGATTTGCGGTAACAATATCAGTAACTTTCGGTTTACCTTCTGTAATCGTTCCTGTTTTATCGAAAACAATCGTTTGAATTTTATGGGTTGTTTCAAGTGCATCACCACTTTTGATCAATACGCCATTTTCAGCACCTTTTCCTGTTCCTACCATAATCGCCGTTGGTGTTGCTAAACCTAAAGCACACGGACAAGCAATAACTAAAACGGAAATAGTGATCGTTAGTGCAAAAACCCAAGATTCTTGCCCTAAGAAATACCAAGCCAAACCTGCTAAGACAGCTAAAACCATGACAATCGGTACAAATACGCCAGAAATTTTATCCGCCATTTTAGCGATTGGCGCTTTTGAGCCCTGGGCATCTTCCACCAATTTGATAATTTGTGATAATGCAGTATCTTTACCGACTTTTGTTGCTTTAAAACGGAAGCTGCCATTTTTATTGATACTTGCGCCAATTACATTGTCACCCATTTTTTTCTCAACCGGCATACTTTCACCCGTCAACATGGATTCGTCGATTGCAGATGAACCTTCTATAATAATGCCGTCTACGGGAATTTTTTCACCTGGTCGAACAACAATAATATCATCTAATTGAACGCTATCAACTGGGATTTCTATTTCTTGATCGTTACGGAGAACACGGGCGTTTTTCGGGGCTAGGCCCATTAATTTTTTGATTGCTTCTGACGTTTTTCCTTTTGAAACTGCTTCAAAATATTTCCCTAATGTGATCAATGTTAAGATTACACCTGCAGATTCATAATACAGCGCCATCGTAAATTGTGGGTCACCTGCAAAAATCATAATTGTTCCATACAAACTGTACACCACTGCAGCACTGGTTCCCAAGGCAACTAAAGAATCCATGTTAGGATGCCCTTTAAATAGCGCTTTAAATCCAACCGTAAAGAAACTTCTGCCTAAATACAATACTGGAATAGTTAAAATCAATTGAACCATCGCAAAGGTTTCTGGATGCATCATTGGATCTAAAAACGCTGGTAGCGGTAAACCAATCATATGTCCCATTGCTACATATAATAAAGGAACCGTAAAAACTGCTGACAGCCAAAAACGTTGCCACATTTCTGAAATGTGTTTTTGTTTCTTTTCACGGTCTTTATCTACTGTATCTGCTGAGTCAACTTGTTCAATCGCTTCGTATCCTGCTTCTGATACAGCTTTAGTAATATCGGAAATGTTTATTACTGATGGATCAAAATCAACGACCATTTTTTCCGTAGCCAAGTTCACAGAGGCTTTTGTTACTCCATTTAGCTTGTTTGTTGTTTTTTCGATTGTTTGCGCACATGAAGCACAAGTCATGCCTTCTATATCAAATGTTCGTTGTTGACTATTGCTCAATGCTTCATATCCAGCATCTGCTACAGCTTTTTGAATGTCACTCTCTGACAATTTGTTTTCATCGTATTCCACATTTAACTTTTCAGTCGCTAAATTGACAGTAGCTTTTGTTACACCAGTCAGTTTTGCAGTGGCTTTTTCTACCGTTTGCGCACATGAAGCACAAGTCATGCCTTCTATATCAAATGTTTTTGCTTCCACTTTCTCCATCTCCTTTTTCTAATTGCTTTATTTTATCCTCACACTCAAATCGACTATAAATGTAGTCGGTGCATTTCTCCTTTATATTAAAATAGAACGACTTATTTGTCAACCTAAAAAACTGTTGCTCTTTTTTGTCATCAGATTCAATATGGATAGCAAGCAAAAAACTCATTCAGAAATAAGTTGTGATACTTTCTTATCGAAAAATTATTGCCTATTATCTACATTTTATACTTGTTTTCCATGCCTTCCTTTTTACATACACCTTGTCACTTATCCTTTACTCATTGTTTTCTTTTTATCCTATCACAGAATTTTATGGAGATACTCATCGACTAATAAATCGGTTTCTTATGTTATTGATTGCACGAATTCACCACTGAATTGGTCTAAACCACTTGTCATCATTGACGTACTATATTCATTATTTAATTTACATAACGTTTGAAAATATGTGGAATTATACTTATTAATAGTATTTACACTTTTTTATTTTTGTTATTTTATTATAAAAAAATTATAATAATTAAATAACATACATAACGGTTGGTAAACGTTCCTTATAGTGTTATGATCAACTTGTAAATAAATTAATTAACCAAATTGTAGAGGAGAGAATGTTTTGAAAAAGAAAACTTTAACGTTATGTTTATTTGCTTTAGGAGTTTCAGGATTAATGATGTTTAGTGGAAATGAAGAGGTATCTGCTCACGGTTATGTAAATCAACCAGTCAGCAGAGTAGTGAATGCAAAAGCGAATGGTTTTGGTTGGGGACCTGGCGAAATTTCATCACACCCTGAAATAATTTCTACACCACAAGGAGTCGAAGCACCAACTTCTAGTTTAGATTCTGGAAAATTGAATGGTAAATTAGCTTCTGCTGGATTAGATGTTTATTCACCACTGAACGAGCAATCTTCAAACAGATGGGTTAAAACTACCATCAGTACTGGTGAAAATAACTTCAATTGGCACCATACTGCAGTTCATAAAACAAATAGATATAGATACTATATGACTAAACAAGGTTGGAATCAAAATGAACCTTTAACTCTAAAAAATATGGATCTTATTAAAGTTATTGGTCAACCAATTGGAGAAGACTATCCTAAAGGCGAAGGATTTACTCCTGCCACAGATGAGTTACAAAAAGTAACGATCCCTTCTGATAGAAGTGGTTATCATGTTGTTTATGCGGTTTGGGATATCAATGATACTATCAATTCATTCTTCCAAGCAATTGACGTAAATGTAAAATAGTAAACTTTATACTTATACACTTTGTACTTATACACGTTAGCCAGAGACATTTGTCTCTGGTTTTTTTAACTGATAGCAAAAAAGCAGAGATGATTTGATAATTAAAATCATCTCTGCTTTACAATAATCATTTATCTTTTCAAATCAAGAACTGTCTCACGTTTAATCAACTGATGCGGAATCACCATTCGAACTCCAGTTGCTTCTTTTTCCTGTAGTGATTCAATCAGTTTTTGCATACCCATTTTACCCAACTCAGCGATATCAATATCAATACTTGTGAGATATGGATGGACTAAGGTTGCATAAATCGAATTATTAAAACTGATCACAGAGAAATCATCTGGCACGCGATAGCCATACATTTGTGCTAATTGGATCATTCGCATAGCAAAAATATCATCGATCACTACAGCAGCTGTCGCTTCCGTGTCTTTTAAAAGCTGTTCAAAGGCAACATAATCTTCTGGATTTTCCATATCGACTGAGGGTAATACTGGTAAATCCGCTAACATCATTGCTTTTTGGTAACCAAAATAACGTTCATAATAGACATTTTCATGCGTTGTATTGGTGATAAATAAAATATTCTTGTGTCCATTTTCAATCAAAAAATCCGTTGCATGTTTGCCTAATAGTTGATTGTCATTATCTACATAAATAACTTTGTCTTCATTGGTATAAGGCTGACCGATCAATGAGAAAGGAACTTGGTTTTCAAATAAATAATTAATGACTGGATCCTCTTTGTCTGAGTACAAAAGGATAAATCCGTCTACTTGTTTTTGACGATGCATCAATTGAACATTTTCCAGCAAGGTCTCAAAAGATTGTGCCGTAGCAATAGCGGTTGTCATGCTGTGATTGCGGGCTTCATCATTGATGGATTCAATGATTTCTAAATAAAACGGATTGCCCATCCGTTCACGAGAATCCAACGGCGGCAAAATCACGCCCACTGCTCCTGAAGAACGTTTTCCTAGATTTCGTGCAGCAATATTGGGTACATAGCCCATTTCTTCCATTACTTTATAGACTTTTTTCTTAGTAGCATCTGAAATACTGGAATGATCATTGATCACTCTGGAAACGGTAGAAGTAGCAACACCGGCTTTTTTAGCAACATCTTTCACAGTAATCGTCATCTAGTTCACTCCTTTCTCGGTTAAATCATAAACCATTCTATCGTAGAAAATAATACCATAGATTGATACCTTGTTGCTATTGTCTTTTGAACTTAAGACAATATAGTGCAACTAATATTGAATTTAAGCTTCACGTTTTGTTTCTTTCCACACAGAAGTTAAGAAATCCAATGTCAATTCTTTCGTAGAAGACACGACAACAATATCTGTCCCAAGATCTTCGGAACGCCCCACACCGATCGGCAACGCTCCGCTAGCTAGAATCGCTTGAATCCCTGCTTTAGCATCCTCAATGCCGATACATTGTGCAGCAGCCAACTCAACTTCTGTAGCAGCTAATTGAAAAATTTCTGGATCTGGTTTTCCTTTAGCTACTTTGGCTGGATCGGCAATACCGTCAAAATAGGGCATCAACGCCATTTTCTCCAATAGAAATGGACCATTTTTACTAGCTGAAGCTAAGGAAATTTTAATTTCTTGTTTTTTTAAGTTTTCCAACAATTCAAGGATTCCCGGGTAAACATCTGCCGGGCTAACTTGCTGGATCATGTCTACATAATAGTCATTTTTCCGTTGCGCTAATTCAGTAAATTGTTCTGGAGTAAAATCTTGCGTACGCCCACCATGAGCCAGTAATAATTTCAGTGAATCTTCCCGACTCACTCCTTTTAGCTCTTCATTGAATGCTCGATCGATCGTGATTCCGATTTCATTTCCTAATCGTTGCCACGCTTGATAATGATACTCTGCTGTATCTGTTAACACACCATCTAAATCAAATAAAACACCTTTAAACATTTTCCTTCACCTTTTCCATCTCAACGACTAATTCATCTTCTAATACCATTTTGTTTCCGTATAAAGCAAGTGGCAATTTCGCCCCTGAAACAAGCTGCAAACGAACACTATTTTGATCGACCGTCACATATAATAGACGCTCACGATAATTCACATGGAAAGCATAGCTTGTCCAAGTACTTGGTAAAAACGGTGCAAAGCTTAATTTCTCATCCGCCGTCTTCATTTGCGCAAAGCCTTGAACAATCGCTAGCCAGCTACCGGTCATCGATGTGATATGCAGGCCATCTTCTGTATCATTATTGTAATTGTCTAAATCTAAACGAGCAGTTCGCTGATACATTTCCACAGCTTTTTCTTCCATCCCAAGTTCAGCTGCTAAAATTGCGTGAACACTTGGAGATAAAGAAGATTCATGAACGGTCATCGGCTCATAGAATAAGAAATTTCGTTCTTTTTCTGCTCGTGAAAAACGTTCGCCAAAGAAATAAATCCCTTGTAAAACATCTGCTTGTTTAATAAAACAAGAGCGTAAAATCCGATCCCAAGACCAATGTTGGTTTAATGGTAAATCAGCAGGTGTTAGCGCAGTTCTTGGCATTAAATCTTTATCTAAGAACGTATCGTGCTGAACAAAAACACCTAACTCTTCATCAAATGGATAGTACATATTTTCAATGATTTCTTGCCAATGTGCTTGCTCTTCTTGGGTAATTTCAATTGGCGTTTCAGCTTGATACTTAGCGTAATTATCTAAAGTATACTGCAATACCCACGTTGCGATCGTATTTGTATACCAATTATTGTTGATATTATTTTCATATTCATTTGGTCCCGTCACGCCATGGATCATATATTTTCCTGTGCGCTTAGAAAAATGAACTCGATCTGCCCAGAAACGCGCGATTTCCGTTAGAACCTGCAAGCCTTCATTTTTTAAATACTCAACATCTCCAGTATAATTCACATAATTATAGATAGCATACGCAATCGCACCGTTACGGTGGATCTCTTCAAAAGTGATTTCCCATTCATTGTGACACTCGATTCCTGTAAAAGTAACCATCGGATATAAAGCGCCCGCTAATCCTTGTTGACGAGCATTATGCTTGGCTTGTTCCAATTGGTTATAGCGATATTTCAATAGATTTTTCGTCACTTCTGGTTTGGCCAAAGCTAAATAAAGAGGAACGGCATAGGCTTCTGTATCCCAATAAGTTGCACCGCCATATTTTTCACCAGTAAACCCTTTTGGTCCGATATTCAAGCGTTCATCTTCACCATAATAAGTTGTAAATAATTGGAATAAATTAAAACGAATCCCTTGCTGAGCTGCATTATCGCCTTCAATTACAACGTCTGCCAGAGCCCAACGTTTTTCCCAAGCTTCAGTTTGTTCATTTAATAATTCATCAAAAGTCTTAGTAGTGCCTTTTAATAATCCAACCGCTTTTTCTTGTTGCTCTGCTTCTGGCACATCACGGCTCGTCAAAACAATCAATTGTTTTTCTAAAACAATTGTTTCATTTGTTTGCAGATTTGCCTGGAATGCTTGTTGTACTTTTAATGGTTCCGTTTCGGCTACACCTACTTTTGCAGTTGTTACGTGCTTCATTGCAGCAGTTACACTGAATTGTTCGATGCCAAAAGGATTCGGGATCGTACGAGTAGTTAGAAAACCAATCGCATCTTCAAAACCAGATTGTTGCGCTTCCCAAAACATTTCATCATAGTTACTATCTTCGTTGCGAACATCGCCATCTATTTTTGAAACAATTTGAATATCCGCTGTTCCTTTAAGCACTTCTGCAGTTAAACGAACCACCGCCAGCTCTTGTTGCACAATACTTAAGAAACGTTCAAAACAAAATTTAACACTTGTATCTTCATTTTCAAGAATGAATGTCCGCGTCAGCAAACCATTGCGCATATCTAATTCTAGATAAAAATCTTTCGGCTCTTGAATACCTAAATCAACGGCTTCTCCGTTCACAAAAATATCCATAGCGATAAAATTCAATGCATTGATGACTTTACCAAAATACTCAGGATAACCATTTTTCCACCAACCAACTCTGGTTTTATCTGGGTACCAAACCCCTGCTAAATAGGTGCCTTGATGATGATCTCCTGTATATTGTTCTTCAAAGTTTCCTCTCATGCCCATATAGCCATTACCCATTGAAGTCAGTGACTCTTGTAAACGACGTTCGTTCCGTTCTAATTGATGCGTCGCAATTTTCCATGGATCTATTTCAAATAAGTGATTCATTTTCTCTCCTCCTGTAAATGTTTCGCTTCTTACTTCCCATAATAAACGCAACCGATTGCATTGTCAAACATTTATTCATATCCTATTGCTTATTATTTGAAAATACTTCGCATATAATGATATCATCGTTTTATAGATAACAATACGGAAATGATTTTATTTAAGGGTTTACAAAAATAAAGAACTGCTTTATACTACAATCAACGAAAACGATTGCGCAATTATTGCAAAGGAGAGAAAAAAATGAAGAAGTTATTAAGTTTTGAGTTTTGGCAAAAGTTTGGTAAAGCATTGATGGTCGTGATTGCCGTGATGCCAGCTGCTGGATTAATGATCAGTATCGGAAAGACGATTCCCCTAATCAACCCTGACTGGACTGCACTTGCTACAACAGGTGGTGTTATTGAAAATATTGGTTGGGGCGTTATCAGCAACTTGCATATTTTATTCGCTTTAGCAATTGGTGGTAGCTGGGCGAAAGAGCGTGCCGGCGGGGCTTTCGCTGCTGGACTTTCTTTTATTTTGATCAACCGAATCACTGGTTCTATTTTTGGCGTAACTAGCGATATGTTAGCGGATGACAAAGCTTTTACTCATACGCTATTCGGCACAAAAATTATGGTAAAAGGATTCTTCACTAGTGTTTTAGAAGCGCCAGCGTTGAATATGGGTGTTTTTGTCGGGATCATTGCTGGTTTTGTCGGCGCAATGGCTTTTAATAAATATTATAATTATCGGAAATTACCCGACGCTCTTTCATTTTTTAATGGAAAACGTTTCGTGCCCTTCGTCGTGATTCTTTGGTCAACGATCGTTGCAATTCTTTTAGCTATTATTTGGCCGTATATTCAAGCTGGTATCAACAATTTTGGTCTGTGGATCGCTCAATCTCAAGATACCGCACCGATTTTAGCACCATTTTTATACGGAACACTTGAACGTTTACTACTGCCATTCGGCTTGCATCATATGCTTACGATTCCCATCAACTATACACAATTGGGCGGAACTTACGAGATTTTATCTGGTGCACAAGCTGGAACACAAGTTTTCGGACAAGATCCTTTATGGTTGGCTTGGGCAACTGATTTAGTGAACTTAAAAGGTTCTGGAGATACTGCTCAATACAATTTTGTTTTAAGCAATTGGACTCCTGCACGATTCAAAGTCGGACAAATGATCGGTGCTTCTGGTATTTTGATGGGCATGACGTTAGCAATGTATCGCAATGTTGATCCAGATAAACGAGCAAGCTACAAATCAATGTATCTTTCAGCCGCTTTAGCCGTCTTTTTAACTGGCGTTACCGAGCCTTTAGAATTTATGTTTATGTTTGCTGCTGTGCCATTATATGTTGTTTATGCAGTGATCCAAGGTGCCGCATTCGCTATGGCAGATATCGTAAACTTACGTGTCCACTCTTTCGGAAATATCGAATTGTTAACTCGTACTCCGCTAGCATTAAAAGCAGGACTAGGAATGGATTTATTGAATTTTGTTTTATGTGTGATTGCATTTGGCGTCATTACTTACTTTATCGCCAACTTTATGATCAAAAAATTCAACTTCGCGACACCTGGTAGAAATGGAAATTATGATAATAACGATACCCAAACAGATTCAGTACCAACAAGCACCAAAGATACAAGCGGGATCGATCCCCAAATCATTGACATCGTTCATTTGTTAGGCGGAAAAGAAAATATCGTTGATGTAGATGCTTGTATGACCCGTTTACGAGTAAGTGTTGCCGACAAAAATAAAGTTGGAACAGAAGATTCTTGGAAAAAAGCTGGTGCAATGGGACTGATTGTAAAAGATAATGGTGTTCAAGCTGTCTATGGTCCTAAAGCTGATGTATTAAAATCAGACATTCAAGACCTATTGGATTCTGGTGTTTCCATTCCTGAACCACTACAGACAATTTTACCTGATGAATCAACTGATACAGCGGAATATCTTGGCATTTCTAAGTCAATTATGCCTGTTGCTGATGGTGAAGTAATCGCCATCGACCAAGTTGATGATCCTGTGTTTTCACAAAAAATGATGGGTGATGGCTTCGCAGTTATCCCTTTAAACGAAACGATTTACGCACCAATTGACGGCACCATCAGCAGTATCTTCCCATCAAAACATGCATTAGGAATTCAAACTGATGAAGGGATCGAAGTACTGATCCACATGGGACTTGATACAGTCGAAATGAAAGAATCTGCCTTTACGATTCTGGTTTCCGAGGGACAAAAAGTAACTGCTGGCGAAACGATTGCAACGGCCGATCTAGAAAAAATCAAAGCCGCTGGTAAACAAACTACTATGATCGTGGTCTTTACAAATGGTGAAAAAGTTAAGGCTTTCCATTTAGAGAACCGTGGCAAACAAGCTCCTGGAACTACGATCGGACATTTAGATATTTAACAAAATCAAATTTTGATTCAACTTCAAGCGAGGATGAGACGAAAGCAGTTCTTCGTCCCACCTCGTTTTTTACCGCTAGGAGGAATAAATATGAAGGTATTAACATTGAACACCCACAGTTGGCTGGAAAGTCAGCCCTTAGAAAAACTGCATCAATTAGCGAAAAAAATTATCCAAGAAGATTATGCTGTGATTGCTTTACAAGAAGTCAATCAGCGGATTGATAGCCATCCAGTTACTACGACTCACAACTTCCACCCAACAGAAGATCAGCTGCCTGTACACGAAGATAATTTTGCTCATTTACTGGTTCACCAATTAAAAGAACTAGGTCAACACTATCATTGGAGCTGGGCGTATAATCATATTGGTTATTCCACTTACCACGAAGGAGTTGCCTTGCTCTCAAAACAGCCGATCCAGCCAGAAGCTGTCCTAATTTCAACCGAAGATGATCCGACTGATTACCGTAGAAGAGTCTTATTGATTGGTCAAACAAAACTAGGAGCAAAACCAATCACCGCTGTCAGCGCTCACTACTCTTGGTGGTCAGAAACTGACGGTTTCGCTCATGAATGGTCACAAACTGAGATAGCGTTGCAAAACTACCCTTCTCCATTTTTGATCATGGGTGATTTCAACAACCCAGCTTCAGCTAAACAAACAGGTTACCAACTAGTTTTAGAAAGCCCTTTAAAACTACAAGACAGTTTTTTATCAGCAACTAAAACGATTGGTGAACACACCGTTGAAAAAGCCATCGATGGCTGGGGCGAAAATCAGGAGCAATTAAGAATCGATTATATTTTCACTTCACAAGAACTAGCGATTACTAATTACCAAATCATTTTTGACGGAAAAAGCACACCAATTGTCAGCGATCATTTTGGTGTTTCAGCAACTATTCAATAAACTAATAACGGTACACCAAGGATAAATTTATTCCTTAGCGTATCGTTTCTTTGTTTCCTTTTGAAAAACAATGATAAACTGACTACAAGAACATATTTTATAAAGATAGGAGCAAAAGATGAAAATAACTATTTTTGGCGGAAGCGGCTTTATCGGGCAAAAACTGACCGAAGAGTTGGTCAGCCGCGGCCATCTCGTAACGAGCATTTCCAGAAGCGGACAACCTGCTGATTTAACTGAATCATGGGCTCAAAAAGTCCTATGGATCTCATCAGATATTTTACAGGATAGTCACTGGCAGCCATATGTTCACGAAGCAGATTGGGTCATTGATACGATTGGAATTCTTTTTGAGAAGCGAAAAAAAGGAATCACTTATGAACGATTCATCTTAACTCCTGTCCAAACGATTTTGTCTTATTTAAACGAGGATCATAGTCATGCCCAATTTTTATTTCTATCAGCCAATAACGCTCCTTTTCCTTTAAGAAGATACATGGATGCTAAACTTCAAGCTGAACAACTGATCAAAGAGCAAGCCGAGCAAAGTGTCATTATTTACCCTAGTTTAGTTGTGGATAAAAAACGTTTTTCTTCTGTTATCAGCGCGTTTTTCATCGACGTACTGAAAAAAATCCCTGGACTCAGAAAAGTCGTCCAAGGATATGATCCTATTTCCAGAGAAGTATTAGCTCACGAAATCGCCAATGTGATTGAAGGCAAACCCTCTCCTTACACTCACAGACGAACATAAAAAAGCATCTCCGACATGGAAATGCTTTTTTCATCTTTACCCTTTCACAGAACCACTCGTAATTCCTTCTACATAATACTTCTGCATAAAGATAAACAACAGTGTAATCGGCACAGCAATCAGCACACACCCTGCTGTAAATGCCATAAAATACTGATCGATCTTATCTTTCGTCTGCATCGTGAACAAACCGATCGCAACCGTATATTTATTGACATTATCACCTAAAATAATTTTTGCAAAAATGAAATCCATCCACGGTGCCATAAACGCCATCAAAGCTGTGTAAACAATGATCGGTTTACTTAAAGGTAAAGTAATTTTCGTGAAAATCTCGAACTTACTAGCTCCATCGATCATCGCTGATTCATCCAACGCCATTGGGATCGTATCAAAGAAGCCTTTCGCAATATAAAATCCCAAAGCCGCTCCAGATGAATAAACTAAAATCAAGGCTAACAAACTCCCCGTCAAATTCATCGCTTTTAAAATATAATAAACAGCGATCATGCTCATAAACCCAGGGAACATATTCAGTACTAAAGCCAATTTTAAAAATGGTTTTCTCGCTCTAAAGCGTAAACGACTCAATGAATACGCCATCGCAATCGTGATCAACGTCGATAAAATACAACTACAAACCGCCACAAACAACGTATTTAAAAACCACTGTACAAACGGATAGGTCGTACTAGTCAACAACATTTTATAATTATCAAAAGTAAATTGCTTCGGAATAAAGTACGTCACAAAAGCACCGCCTTCACTCCTAAAACTAGTTAAAACAATCCAGACAATCGGGAAGATCCACACGATCGACAAAATCGTCAACAACGTATAGTGAATAATTAACGTATTTCTTTTCTTCGATTTCATATTCCTTTTTACGCCCCTTCCGTTTTAAATGAACTGCTTCGTGTATAGGCAAACAGTGAAAACACTGCTGAAAGAACAAAAATAATGATCCCAATTACCGATGCAAGATTATAATCCGCCGCGTTCACTGTTAATTTATACAACCACGTTACCAAAAGATCTGTCTCACCAGCAGAATGATAATTACTATTTGCTGGTTGTCCGCCAGTTAGCAAGAAAATCACATTGAAGTTATTGATATTTCCAATAAATTGTTGGATCAAGCTCGGTGCCATAACAAACAGAATCTGAGGGAAGGTAATATTCCTAAATACTTGAAATTTATTAGCACCATCCATTTCAGCTGCCTCGATTTGATCTGTTGGTAGATTGGTAATAATCCCCGTTGCAACTAACATCGTAACTGGAATCCCAACCCACATATTCACAAAGATCACTGTGATTTTCGCCAACAAGCCATCTGTTAAAAACGGAATTGGTTGATCGATCAGTCCCCAATTTTGCAAAAGCGCATTGACTGGTCCAGATCCATTAAATAAATTCGCCATCAATAGTAAACTAACAAATTGCGGAACAGCCATCGTGATCACAAAAATCGTCCGCCAAACTTTTTTCCCTTTCACTCCTTTAGCATTGATCAACAAAGCTAATAAAATCCCAAAGAAAAACGTCGTAGCTGTCGCTAATACTGCCCAAATCAACGTCCAAGTAAGTACCGGGAAAAAGGTTCCTGCAATATCACCGGTGATCACATTACTAAAATTAGCAAAACCCACCCAATGAAATAAATTTTTAGGCGGTAAATGATTATGATCATAGCTAGTGAAAGCAATAGAAATCATGTAAAGCAACGGTAAGATCGTAAATGCCAGCACGCCTAATAACGGAATACTCATTAAAGTAATATAGAATTTTTCATTCAATAAACTATTTAAATCCTCTTTTAATTTCGGTAATGGTCGTCCTTCTTGTTTTAAAACAAAAATTTTACGCGCACTTCTTAGATTTACGATATACAGAAAAATAAAAAGCACAATAAGAATAATTGCGGCAATCCCAAATAATAATAACAACATCGAATTATCCCCAGGTTGTTGCACCTCGATCCCTAAAGACTCATCCATGATCCAACCTTGAGATTTTGTTCCCAACGTTTGCAGCATTGATAATGCATGGATCCCATTAACGACTAACCATGCCACAAATCCTATCTGTAACGCTAAAAATGCCAAACCTTTGACGATTTGTCCATTCATGATATTGGCTGATCCCATAAAGAGATAAGATAGTTTGGTAGGTGTATCACCTTTTTTAAATAGCTCTCTAAATGTAATCTGCCCATCTACTTTCGGCTTTACCTTCATAGCTTTTCACTTCCTGTTCTTCTTTGAAATCAAGAGGCCTGAGAGATACGACCAAAACTCTTTGAGTTTCAGCCCTACCACTCAGCCTCTCTTTTTTACTATCGTTCTAATCGGTTATTTGTCTGATTTACTAGTATCTTGAACTAATTTGTCCAATTTTGGTAAATATTGATCTTCAGCGATTTTTCCATTGTAGGTATCATTGATCACAGCATCTGCTGGTCCCCAGAAAGAAACCATCGCTGGAAGCTTCGGCATTACCACAGAATGATCTGCATCACTCATCGTCATTACCGCTTCTGCTACATTATCAGACTTCACTTTTTCATCAGTTTGAGCCTCTTTGTTCGCAGGAACTGTACCGTTTTTCTCAAAAACAGTCAATTGATTTTCTTTGCTTGTTAAGAAATCAGCTAAAGCCATTGCTGCAACTGGACTTTTCGTCGATGCGTTAACACCAAACAATTTCACACCTAAGAAGGCTTTTTGTTGCACTTCTCCGCTGCCTAAATCAACTGTTGGATATGGCGCAACTGCAAACTTATCACCTAACGCTTTTTCCACGTCTAGTTTAGACCAAGGACCAGATAAGAAAGCATCGATTTTACCGTTTCCTAAATTAGAAAGTGCATCAGCATTTGATTGAATAACGCCAGAGTTATCTTTTTGTGCGCGAATCCATTTCAACACTTGAACTCCTTTATCATTATTGAAATTGGTTCCTTTGATATCTTCGCCTGTTTTTCCGTATAACTCATCACCGTTTGACATAAACAATGGTGTAAAGATATAGTTTGCTCCAGCTTCACCAAAATTGGCACCTAATTTTCCTTTAGCTGTCAATGTTTCCCAACTCTTAACATCATTTTCAGCTAGTTTTTCTTTGTTGTAATACAAGATTTGTGATTCAACGCCGTATGGATATCCGTAAAGTTTGCCATCGTATGTCGCTGCTTCAACTGCACTTTCTGTGCTATTTTCTTTAACGCTATCTTCATATTTGGTATTGGCATAAATAATGCCTGCATCCACCATTTGGCCTAGTTGATCATGAGGCATCATGAACACATCCGCTGCTGCGCTAGGATCTTTTTTAATATTTTCCTGAGCTGTTGCAGATTCACTTGGCTTGATGGTGACCTTCCAATCTTTATGTTCTTTTTCAAATTCTTCTACTAATGGTTTATATGTGTCGACAAATGCTACGTCTACCCACAATTTTATAGAAGCGTTTTCATTTCCAGCAGAAGTTTTCTTTTCCGACGAGCCTCCGCCACAAGCTGCAAGTAAAAACGCTGCCGCTGTCATTGTTACCCCTAATGTCAAAAGCTTTTTCGTGTTTCTTTTCATCTTTTGTTCCTCCTAGGAATTTTTTGCTGTTCTATTCCTCTACATTGTGCAATCGTTTGCGTAATATGTCAAGTGAAATCTATAGGAATTGTAAAAATATTTTTTCGATACCGATTAAAAAGCTAGTAACAGCCGCTTTCATTAAGTATTCCCTCTTAAAAAACGCCTCGAAAATAGCTTTTCAATCAAAACAAACAGACCAAATAACTTTTTAAAGCGATTTTCCCCTTATTTATCAAGCAAACGAGCAACTAGACAAAACAAAATGCAATCGATTGCGAAAAATACATTGAAAACGTTTTTCTTATGTGTCATAATATGGGTGGTTTTTAGAATATATAACGTAAAAAGAAGACAGAATCGATTACAGGAGGAACTATTTAAATGAACACTGCAGCCATCCACCATCAACCCGAAAGCGAATTCGCTTATTTATACACAGCAGACAAGATGCATATCCGTTTACGAACCGGCAGAGGCGATATTCAACAGGCCGCACTAATCAACGGCGATCCGTACCAACTTGAACATAGCGAATGGTTCAAATCAACTATTCCAATGGAAAAATATCTATCCACAGCTACTCATGACTATTGGATAGTAGAAACAAGCGCCCCACACAGACGTTTAAGCTACGCATTTAAAATAGAGGGTATGGATGGAACAGTGCTATTTTATGGTGATCACGGTTTTTTCCCTTATCAAGAATCCACTTTAAAAGCAGCAAGTAATTATTTCAAATTACCTTATTTCCATGAAGTAGACCGTTTCAAAGCGCCGCAATGGGTGAAAGAAACAGTTTGGTATCAAATTTTCCCTGAACGCTTTGCAAATGGCGATACGACAAATGACCCTACAGGTACTCTACCTTGGGGCAGCAAAGAACATCCTGGACGAGATGACTTTTTCGGCGGTGATTTACAAGGCGTTTTAGATCACTTAGATCATCTTGTTGATTTAGGTATCAATGGTATTTATTTCTGTCCGATTTTTCAAGCTGCCAGCAATCATAAATATGACACGATCGATTATTTCGAGATTGATTCGGCTTTTGGTGATAAAAAACTCTTTAAGCAATTAGTTGACGAATGCCATAAAAGAGGTATCCGCGTGATGTTAGATGCTGTTTTCAATCATATGGGCGATTTTTCACCACAATGGCAAGATGTTATAAAAAACGGTGAAGCTTCACCCTACGCAAAATGGTTTCATATCCATAAATTCCCAGTTACTTATACAGAAACGGCGAATTTTGAATTTTCGGATGATATTACTTATGATACATTTGCCTTTACACCTCATATGCCTAAATTAAATACAGCCAATAAAGAAGTTCAGGATTATTTATTAGACATTGCTCGTTATTGGATCGATGAATTCGATATTGACGCTTGGCGTTTAGATGTAGCCAACGAAGTGGACCATCGTTTCTGGCGTAAATTCCATGATGTTTGTACAGAAGCTAAACCAGATATTTATATTCTAGGAGAGATCTGGCACTCTTCTCAACGTTGGCTGCAAGGTGATGAATTTCACGGGGTCATGAATTACGCCTTTACTGATGCGATACTTTCCTATTTTGTTTACCAAACGATCCCATTAAGCAAGATGGTCTCTGAATTAAATCATCAATTGATGCTCTACCGTGAACAAACCAATCAAATCATGTTCAATGTGCTGGATTCTCACGACACCCCGCGTTTATTGACGATCGCTAACAATAATAAAGAGTTAATGAAACAAGTCTTAGCCTTTACCTACTTACAAAAAGGGGTTCCTTGCCTTTATTACGGAGATGAATACGCCATGGATGGCGAAGGTGATCCAGATTGCCGCAAGTGCATGGTTTGGGAAACAGAAAAACAAGATCAAGAGATGTACGAGTTTGTCAAAGCTTTGATCGCCTTTAGAAAAAAACACCAAACACTATTATCAGAAGGAAAATTACGCTGGCACGAAGTAGACGACCAAACTGGTTTGATTGATTTCGCCTATGAATACGAAGGTCAAATGATCCGCAGCATTTTCAACACAGGACAATTCCCAGTATATATCGAAAAAGATCATGTTTTATTTTCCACTCGAGCACAAACATTAGACGAAAAAGCAATTGAACTTGCGCCTTATGGTTTTGCTGTATCGATAGACACGCTAGAAAGGATTGAAAAGAATGACAACAAACACGCAGTGGTGGCAAGAAGCCGTCGTTTATCAAGTTTATCCACGGAGCTTTCAAGATAGTAACGGTGACGGTATTGGGGATTTAAAGGGTATCATTCAGCGATTAGACTATTTAAAAAAATTAGGAATCAGCGCCATTTGGCTCAGCCCGGTTTACCGTTCTCCAAATGATGATAATGGGTATGATATCAGCGATTACGAACAGATCATGGCAGAATTCGGTACAATGGATGATATGGATCGACTAATCCAAGAAGCCCAACAGCGAGAAATAAAAATCATTATGGATCTAGTGGTCAACCATACAAGCGATGAACATCCTTGGTTCATCGAATCACGCGCCTCTAAAGAAAACCCTTATCGTGATTTTTATGTGTGGCGTGAAGGTGCCAACGGGCAAGCGCCCAACGATTTAGAATCAACTTTTCTAGGTTCTGCTTGGCAATTAGATGAACCAACTGGCGACTATTATTTGCATTTATTCAGCCAAAAACAGCCTGATTTAAACTGGGAAAATCCTTCTGTCCGACAAGCCATCTACGATATGATGAACTTTTGGATCGATAAAGGAATCGGCGGATTCCGAATGGATGTCATTGACCTTGTTGGTAAATTACCCGACCAAAAAATTACCGGAAACGGCCCAAAACTCCATGAGTATTTACAAGAAATGAACGCTCAAACGTTTGGCGGCAAAGACTTGCTAACAGTCGGAGAAACTTGGGGCGCTACACCTGAAATTGCAAAATTATATTCTGATCCACAAAGAAATGAATTATCTATGGTATTCCAATTCGAGCATGTTGCTTTAGATGAAGAACCTGGAAAAAGCAAATGGGATCTACGTCCCTTACAAATTCCAGAGCTAAAAAACGTCTTTTCAAAATGGCAGACAGAGCTTGGCAACCAAGGCTGGAACTCACTGTTTTGGAATAATCATGATCTACCTCGCATCGTCTCACGCTGGGGAAATGATGGCAGCTACCGTGTACAAAGCGCTAAAATGCTGGCAATTTTACTTCACATGCTAAAAGGGACACCCTACATTTACCAAGGGGAAGAAATCGGCATGACTAATCGTGTGATTCAAGATATCTCTGAAGTGGAAGATATCGAAAGCAAGAATATGTATGCGGATCGGATCGAAAAAGGCTACAGCAAAGCTGACATCTTGACATCAATCAACACTAAAGGACGGGACAATGCCCGCACGCCAATGCAATGGGACAATACAACAAATGCTGGCTTTACAACGAACACACCTTGGCTCGCTGTAAACAAAAACTATCAAGAAATCAACGTTGAACAAGCACTAGCCGATTCTAATTCTATCTTTTATACGTATCAAAAACTGATTGAACTTCGCAAAAACCATCCCTTGATTATTTGGGGCAATTTCGAATTAGTAACAGATACCGCAGAAGAAGTTTTTGCTTACTATCGTCATTATCAAGGTGAAAGCTGGCTGATCGTTTGTAATTTTTCAGACCAAACACAACCATTTTCATTAAATAAAACAACAACCGAAACGATTATCGCAAATACAGAAAAAGAGTACCACCAACTTTCAGATAGAACCTTGGCGCCTTACGAAGCCTTTGTAGTCAAGCTCTCTAATATCTCAGAGTAGTTTTTTTAGAAAAAAGATAAAAATCGGAGGAAATAAACATGCCTGATTTAGCCGTTCAAACCAAACAAGTAAACAACACAGAACAAAATAGTTGGTGGAAAAATGCTGTTGGCTATCAAATCTATCCACGTAGTTTTAAAGATAGCAATCATGACGGCATCGGTGATTTAAACGGCATCCGCCAAAAACTACCTTATTTAAAAGAGTTGGGTATTGATTTTATTTGGATCAACCCGATCTACGCATCACCAAATGTCGATAACGGCTATGATATTTCTGATTACCAAGCAATTCACGAAGATTTCGGTACAATGGATGATTTTCAGGACTTGCTTAAAGAAGCCCATGAACTTGGCTTAAAAATCATTATGGACCTGGTTATCAACCATACAAGCGACCAACATCCTTGGTTTTTAGAATCAAAGAAATCTCTAGACAATCCCTATCGTGACTACTATCATTGGGTAGATGCAACAAAAGAACAACTACCAAATAACTGGCAATCCTTTTTTGGCGGCTCCACTTGGACTTACGATGAAAAAACAAAACAAGCCTACTTTCACGTTTTCGCGAAAGAACAACCAGATCTTAACTGGAAAAATCCTCATGTTCGCCATGAAATTTACCAAATGATTCGTTGGTGGTTGGATCTTGGTATTGACGGTTTTCGAATTGATGCCATCAGCCACATTCAAAAAGAACCGTGGGATTTCCAGATTACCGATAATCAATGGGCGCCATTTATGAATGTGGCTGGTACCGAATCTTATTTAAAAGAGCTAAAAGCCATTTTTAATGAGTATAATGTGATGACCGTGGGAGAAGCTAGCGGTGTGCCTCATCAAGAAGCGGGTGATTGGACAGGCGACAACGGTTATTTCAACATGATTTTTGAATTAGAACACTGCGAACGGATTGGTGAAATCGGCAAACAAAAAGGGTCCATTCCTCACTTGAAACATTCCTTGAATCAGTGGCAAACGAGTTTGTCTGATAATGGATGGAACGCGTTATATTTAGAAAACCACGATACTCCTCGCAGCGTTTCTGTATATGGAGATGATTCTCCTGAGGCGGCTAAGGCTTTAGCTACCGTCCTACTTTTGCTAAAAGGAACACCATTCATTTACCAAGGACAAGAAGTCGGGATGACCAATTATCCTTTTCGCTCAATCGATGAAATCAATGCAGCTGACACGATTCATTTTTACCAAACATTGCTAACTCAAGGAAAAATGACTGCAGAAGCTTTGGCCATTGCGGTGAACTGGTCCAGAGATCACAGCCGCACTCCATTTCAGTGGGAAGATGCTTTACATGGAGGTTTTTCAACAACTGAACCTTGGCTAAAGGTCAACGAAAACTATCGCATGATCAACGCAGCACAAAAAGATCTTGAAAGCAGCAGCATTTTCCATCACTATCAAGCCTTGATTCGTTTGAGAAAACAAAATGATGCTCTTATTAATGGCAATTTCCAGTTGCTTTTTCCAGAGCATCCAACGATTTTTAGTTACACACGTACCACCGAAACAGAAAGTTGGTTGATTTTGGTTCAACTAGATCGAGAAAAAACAACGATTTCATTCCCAGATTCTTGGGATCATTCAGACTGGGAAGAAGTTTTGACTACAGCAAGTAAAAAATCGGTAGAACAACATATGATACTTTCTGATTACGAAGCACATGTTTATCGGAAAGTAACACGTTAAACAAATAAAAAAACACGCAAGAGAAAAAATTGTCTTCTCTTGCGTGTTTTTCCATCCTATTCAACAAAATAACGCAATACGGTTTTCATTTTTTCAGGCGCTACTTTTCTAGGATCAGAAAGATAAATTTCTTTATGTGCAAATGTGGTTCGTACCAACTCATGTTCTTCACAGTATTGTTTCATCACTTCAAAGGTCTTAAACTCATCATCATAAGAACCTACATGCAGCATTTGTACACATTTTCCATCTTCAATCGTTTCGAATTTCACGTTTGGATTATGTGGATTGGGTTTTGTTTGTGCGATTTTTTCTAAATTACTTAATGCCAGCTCTTCTGTCACAAAATCAGGCTGACGAATCATGATTTTATAGACTAAATCTTCCTTGCTAAACTCCCTGCCAGCTGCTATCGCTTCATCCGACAAAGTCCAAATCCCTTCTAAAGGATATACCGTATACTCAAAATACCCTTCTGGCGTGATTCCTTTTTTAGGCATCATCCGAATTCCATAAGACATTGCATATAAAGCAGCGGTTTCTTCTCCAAACTGCGCTCTGTTAGGATCACCTGCTCCCGATATTGTATAAAACTTCTGCTTCGGCACAGTGATCTCCATCGGTTTTGCTTTTGGCAAATAAAGTTCTTTTTCTTGTTTCCGCCACTCAAATTTCATTTTTTCCTCCTCAGTCCATTAAAATCTTTGTTAATATCTTACCTTACCTACTTATCTATAGCAAAAAAAATACGCCCTTCTTATTGCTTCTCTCTTGACCTTGGATCTATATCCAATGTTACACTTGCTCTACAAGGAGGGGTATTCAATGAATATAACCGCATTCGCTCAGCAATTCAATCTGTCTACTGACGCAGTTCGCTTTTACGAAAAGTCCGGTTTACTTCGACCTAAACGACAGACAAATGGCTATCGCACCTATACAGAAACAGATCAGCAGGATTTAAAAATCATCTTAGCGTTAAAAGAATTGGATTTTTCAATCAAAGAAATCAACTATTTACTCGAATTAAAAAGACAACCGATTTCCATCCAATGCAATAACGATTCTACTGAATTTTTAACCAATAAAATCGACTATATCAAACAAAGAATTACTTTTTTTGAAACAGCCTATCATTTATTGCTTAAACTTAAGGCAACAATTGAAAATAATAACTACGCAGAAAATCAAGCTGAATTATTCGCTTTGATGGACCAGCTCTCTTACTACGGACTATAGGAGGACACATACATGAAAAACAAAACAATTTTACAACTAGAAAACGGCGCACTCTTTCTTTTAGCACTGACACTTTTTATCTATTTTGGTTTTCCAATTTTATTTTTCTTTGTCTTTCTTTTATTGCCCGACATCTCAATGATTGGTTACTTAAAAAATCCAGCTCTAGGCGCAAATATATACAACCTAGCACATAATCTAGTTTTTCCAGTCCTGTTGATTTTCACTTATCTTTTTACTCACACAGCAATTTTATTACCAATTGCCATCGTTTGGTCAGCACATATTTTTATGGATCGAACATTAGGATACGGTCTTAAATACGCCGATGAATTTAAACATACACATATCCAAAATCTTTGATTCATTCTAATTTAAATGATAAGGAAAGGTCAAGACACCAATAACGGTCATCTTGACCCCTTCTTATTTAGCCCTTAACTGAACTTCTTCTTTATAATCAGTCACAGGAACAGCTAAAATATCTTCCCTTCTTATATAAATTCCATCATGAACTATTCGTTCCACTCCATCGTTCAGACAATCAACAATTACTTCACGATTCGCATCAGTTAAAAAGATATACCGCTGAATATTACCTAAAACAACTTTTTCTTTTAAGATAGCTGGAATTTCAATACTATCTTCTCCTGGTTCTAATTGGATCAATTCCGGTCTTAAATAATAATTAAACCGATTAGCCGTTGTTGAAAAATTCCTTGTATAAACAGCTAACTCCTGCCAGTCAAATTTATTATAGTTGCCAATAAACTCAGCAACAAACGGATTTTCTGGCTGTTCATATAACAAATCAGCCGTCGAAACTTGCGCCACTTTACCACTCTCAAGCACAAAAATCCGATCACTGATTCGCATCGCCTCTTCTTGATCATGTGTTACAAAAATCATCGTCATTTTCAGTTCTTGCTGAATTTTACGAATATCTCTTTGCAATTGCTTTCTGATTCGTGCATCAAGCGCACTTAGAGGTTCATCTAACAATAAAACTTTAGGCTCCGTCACTAAAGACCTTGCTAAAGCGACTCGTTGTTTTTGTCCGCCCGATAATAATTGAACATTCTTTTCAGCATGTTCCACCATATTCACTAAATCAAGAATCTTGAAGACCCGTTGATTGATCTCCTCTTTACTTAGCTTTTGCACTTTCAAACCAAAAGCGACATTTTCAAACACTGACATGGTTGGAAATAACGCATAATTTTGAAAAACAAAGCCAATATTCCGATCTTTTGTTGGTTTATTTTGGATCTCCATGTCTTCTAGCATTATTTTTCCTGTTTTTGGCTGTTCTAACCCTGTAATACAACGCAGTAAAGTAGATTTCCCACAGCCACTCGGTCCTAATAATGTTACCAGTTCACCTTTTTTGATACTAATATCTTCAATAGCCAATATTTGATTTTCTCCAAAAAATAACGTTAAATCACGAATGCTCAAGAACATTACTGACAACAACTCCTTCACTTAAAGATAGATCATCTGCTGCTATTTTTGCCTTTAAACGAAACAATTGTTTTTTCTGTCGATTCATCACAAAGAACGTCGTTAGTGCAATAACAATCATAAAGATCAAATACAAAACCATCACAGCACTAGCCAAATGGCCATTTTCATTCATTCGTCGAAGCATATAAATTCGTAACGTTTCAAACCTTCCGCCGATCAACAGATTTGTCAGCATATATTCGCCAAACACCGAAGAAAAAACCATCAGCGATACTAATGTCGTCCCGATACGAATACTAGGAAACAGAATCTGGAATAAAACCGTCCTCATCGGCGCGCCTAATGTAGATGCGGCTTCAATCAATTCCTTCACATTGATTAAGCGCATTTGATTCGTGATGCCTAAAAAAACCAGCGGCAAAGCCATCACAAATAATGCACCTACCAAAACAATAAACATAGAAATCGGCGTTTTAGAATACGTTCGTAAAAGAGCAGTCACCAAAATAACACCTGGAATAGCATAAGGCAATAAAACTAATTTTTCCATAACACTGCTAATTTTCGGGAAGAATAAATTAACCCAAATAATCGTCGGCACCATAATAAATAGAATTGCCAATAAGACTACTGTAGCTAGCAACAACGAACGTCCTACTGCAGCAAAAAACGCTCGATCATGTAACAACTGTTGAAACCACCTTAAAGTAATCCCCTCTGGCAAAAGCGACTTTGACCACGTCGTCGAACTGGCATAAAGAATTGTCGCTAGTAAAGGTAAAATATAATAAATAGCAAAACAAGCCAAGAGTATTGGAACAATTATTTTTTTCACTTATCGCATTACCTTCCCTTTCCTTTGAATAAGCGCCATTGCTAAAACCAAAATCACACCAAACAACACCGCTAAAGCACTGCCCATATTCGGTTTAGCAAAAACATCCCCTGAAACTAAGGCTGCAATCCGAACTGTCAGCAGATTAATATTACTGCCAGTCAGCGCATAAGCTGTTTCATATGTGCCCATCCCATTAGCAAACAAGATAACAAACGTACTTGCTATCGACGGACGTAAAAACGGCAGAACAACTTTGCGCCACGCATATACACGGGAAGCACCCAAAAGTTCTACAGAATCAACCCATTCTTTTTTTACCTCCCTGATACTTGGATATAAAAACAACACACCCAACGGAATTTGAAAATAGACATAAGTAATCGTCAATCCCAACCAAGAATAAAGATTGAACTCACCTAAAATCGGCAAAATCATTTTCAAAACACCGACATTTCCCAGTAAAATAATAAAAGAAAAAGCTAACGGAATCCCCGCAAAATTCGCAGCCAAATTAGAAATAAAGGTGATCGATTCCTGCATGCGAGAAGACAAACTCGTTAGACAAAGACACAAAATCAATGTTCCAACCAATCCCAACACACTAGATGAAATAGCAATCAGCACACTATTAACAAACGCTTGGCTATAATATGCATTTTCAAAAGCCACTACATAATTAGCCATGGTCCATTGATTTCCTATATCTGACTGCAGACTACCAATGATCATAAAAAGCAACGGAACAATCAAAAACGCCATGAAAATAAAAGCCATCGGCAACAATAATAACCTTTTCTTCACCCCATTCATCCTCCTAATAAATGATCGATCTTAAGCATTTTAGGAGCTGGTTCAATTCCTAGTAAAAAACAAAACAACGGAGCCAATTCTAGCTGCTGCATTTCCTCTACTTTAACGATAGACCTTTTATCAGAAAACAAATACAACGGCACCTCTCGATGAGTAGATAAATTACCACCGTGCAAACCAAACTCATCCATTCCGTGGTCTGCGGTAACAACTATCTGATAGCCTTTTTCAAGCCACTCTGGAAGGAATTCGCCTAACAAACCATCTGCCCGATTAACCGCCCACTGATATTCATTCGAATCCGCTGTGTAGCGGTGACCTGTATCGTCAATATTCATAGAATGAACAACCACATAATCAGGTTCATATTCGTTGATCAAATAATGAGCATCCGCAAATAAATGAGAATCAGGATACGTATCTTCATTATAAAAAATACCATGTTGAATCAGTTTTTTCTCATCATTCTGAATACGGTCTACTTTACTATTATAAGGCGCTTGATTGTACAACTCACTATACCAACTATAAGCTGCAGCTCCTGTTGTTCCGCCATTTTCAGTCACTAAGTCAAACAAAGAAACCTGTTGGGAACGCTGGCAGCTATTATTAGTATAAATATGATTTTGATAGGTAGGAGTTCCCGTCATCAGCACTTCATATAACGGACGAGAATTACTAGGCATTTCCGCTCGAACTTGAATCAGACTTCCTTGATCATGTTCGATTAGATGATTTAAAAAACCTAACTGCGCAACGGCTGTATCGTACCGACAACCATCTAAAATCACCACAATCAATTTTGCTCGTTGATTATTTTGCATGAGCTAATACCTCAGATTGCCATAATTCTGGTAGTTCCACTGAGGTCTTATCCCAAGCCGTATTGTCCTTGACTGGCACAGCTGACTTATATGCTGAATCAGGCAGTAATCTTTTAGCTACGTCTTCTGGTAATTTAACGTTACGAATAGGTCTAGCATATCCTTTCGCTAAGTTGATTTGTCCTTCGTCTGATAAAATATATTCTCTAGCCAATTTTGCCGCATTAGGATGGGGCGCATTTTTATTAATGATCGTTGTATAACCACTAATAATCGAGCCATCTGTAGGTACTGAAACCTCAAAGCGCGATTTGTCGATTTGATCACGGTGATTCAACCCATTGAAATCCCATACGACTGCTACAGCAATCTCCCCTTTTTCTAAATTAGCCAAATTCGCATCAACTGTCGATAACCGTCCTGCTTCAGTAATTCTTTTGAAATAATCTAACCCAGGTTGAATATTTTTTTCATCTCCACCATTTGCCACAGCTGCTGCCAATACAGCAAACTGCGCTTGGTTTGCGGTTGTGACATCGCCAATACTCACTTTATACTTGCCTTCAGCTAACTCTTTCCAACTTTTTGGCGCTTTATCTACATTTCCTTTATCTGTAAGAAACGAAATCGTTCCTGTATAACTAAGTAGCCAATCGCCATCCTTATCCTTTGCCCAATCAGGAATGTCCGCCCAATAGCTTGTTTTGTATGGTAACGTCAGCCCTTTGCTTTTAGCAAGTGGTCCAAAGCTAATGCCGACATCACCAATATCTGCCGTTCCTTTTTTTCCTTCTGAATAAAATTTAGCCAACTCTTCTGCGCTGGACATATCTGTATCACTATGAGTAATACCATATTTTGCTTCAATATCTTTCCATGTGCCAACCCAATTGGCCCAAGTATCAGGCATACCAATACTGGCAACTTCGCCTTCTTTTTTCGCTTTTTCAGTAATCATTTCTAATGAGTCATCCACAGAAACATCCGACTTCTCGGCTTTTCCAGAAGCACACCCCGTAACAAATAGACCCAAACTTACAAAACTAACAAATCCGACAGCCATTTTTTTCATTCTTTTGATTTACACCTCTTTCATTTGATTAACTAAACCTTAACAAAAGCCTATTAAATTCCCGTCATTTTTTTGTAAAAGCCTTGTAAACCTAGTGAAGGTTTTGTATCATTTGAAAAAAAGTTGTAAATCCGCAAGTAATCCTTAAAGAACACAAAGAACAGCCCGACAAGATTATTTCATCTCGCCGGGCTATTCTTTTTGCTCTATGTCGTAGTTCTTGTTTCTTATTATGTTGTACAGGTATTAGTTATTATAAAGTTTCCCAAACTGGTGAAGTTCCTGGTTGGTTCCCTTGTGTCCACCATTTTGCTTTATAGGTTTGCCCTTGGAAAGTCACTGTGTTTCCACCGCTATATGCTTTGTTTGATTCCCAGTTAACTGATTTATTTGTAAGAAGTTTCCAAACGTCAGTTTGATCTGGACGGTCACCTCTTGTCCACCATCTCGCTTCATACTCTAAACCGTCAAAGATAACCTTATCTCCATAGTTGTAAATTTTGTCAGCATCCCATGTAGTTTGACCACTTGGTGCTTCTTTTGTTTTCACAGAAAATACCGCACTTGTATCTGATACATTTCCGCCAATGCTGATTGCTTTGACTGTGTAGTTATATGATGTATTTGCTTTTAGCCCAGTATCTTTAAAACTTGTTTTTTCTGTTGTTGCAACTTTTTTACCATCACGGTATACTTCATAGTTTTTAACACCTAAGAAGTGAGTTGATTTTGTCCACATTAAGTCTACTGTGTTTTCAGTTGTACCCATTGAGTGAACATTTGTTGGTGCTGTTGGTTTTTGGTTGTCTTCTACAGCTGATGATTGTGTTGTTGCTTTTACTTCTGCACTCTTTTCAGAGATTTTACCGTTTGTTCCAACTGCTTCTACTTGGTAAGAATATGTTGTATTTTCAGCTAAGTTAGCATCATTGAATTGTGTGCCGCCGATTGTAGCAACTTTTTTGCCATCACGATAAACATTGTATTCTTTTGCATTAGCAACTTTATCCCAAGTTAATTTAAGAGATGAAGTTGTTACTTCTGCTGTTTTTACATTTGTTGGCTTAGCTGGCGCTACCTCAACAGGAGGAGTGATTTCACCACCACCATTCACATTTACATCGATAACGTTATAAAAGGCATTTGCCGTATCTGCAACATCCCAAACAGCTAAGATTACATGGTAACCTAAACGATTTTCTGGAACAACGATTTGATGTGATTTATTGTTTGAAGCGGCTGAACCATCATGTTTTACTTCACCAAGAAAATCAAAATCGGCTCTTGCTAATGGTTTTTCAGGATTCCAACCAACTTTTGTCATGTAATAGTGCCATTTAGTTGTGCTATGAGGGGCTGTATAGTGCCATGTAAATGTATTTAACCCACTTTTGATATCTTGCTTTGTCCAGCGATTTGCGCCAGTGCTATCCATTACGAAATCAGTGATTTGTCCTTTACCACCTTGAGCAGAAGCAATACGTCCGTCTGCTGGTCCCGCTTGAGGAAAACCTTTATCAAATTCTAGAGATTGCGGATTCGTGATAACCATTCCGTATTTCTCCATTGCTGGTCCCCAACCAATTGTATTTTTATCTAATGAACCTTGATAACCACGTGCTGCTGGTTTCTCTACATATCCATGGGCATTTGCTTCATCTGCATTTAACAGACCCGTTCCCCCTAAAATAATTGTTGACATCAATGCTAATCCTAATAACTTTTTCTTCATAATCTTCCTCCATTCAATAATTCACCTTTAAGTCCCAACGGCTTGACTATAGTTTAAACGTCATGTAAGAAAAAAAAAGGTCATTTCTAGACACTTAAGGGTCATAGTTGACCCAATTCACTCCTTATAAAAAAATAGAAATAAATTCAAAACATTTTTGTATAAACATTACATATGTTATACAAAAAAATAACCATAATAGGTCATGTTTTTCTACTAAAAAGAAAATTATGACCTATATAATTCAAATTATTTTAAAAAGACATATGTTATTATCTGTTGATGTATAGACAAAACGAATCATTTCAAGTTAAAATAAGTAATAGTTTGAAATTTAGTTCATTATTATGTGAACAAATATAAAAATAACATATAAAAAAAGAAAGTGTTGATATTATGAAAGAAATCCTATCCTCTCGATCCAGACGTCAATTAGAGCTATTGGAACTTTTAGCTGATAATGATTGGGTCACCTTTGCAATTGCATCGGAAGCTCTAAATGTTCCGGTAAAAACATTAAAATCAGATATCATTGAGTTAGAAGCATTACTTGTTCCAGCAACTATCGAGACGTCAAAAAAATATGGTATTCGCTTAGCAACAAATTTCGGTTTTTGCAAAACAAGTATTTATCAAAAATTCTTAAAGAACAGTGTTGAATTTCAGCTAATCGAAAAAATATTCTTACATAACTTTTCTACAATTATTGATTTAGCTGACGATCTTTACACTAGTGTCTCAACAATCAAAAGAATCGTTTTGCGTGTGAATCAACATCTTCAAGTTGAAGGCTTCACCATTAATTTGAAGAAAATGCAGCTAGTTGGTGATCCACAAAGCATCTGTAATTTTATGCAACACTATTTTTATGAGAAGTATGGTGTAGCTGAAAGTCTTCTAACCCCAGCTCAATTAATTAGTTTAGATCAACTTGGTCTTCAAATCGTGAAGCAAGCAGAACCTAATAAAACATCTTACAACATGGATTTTTCTCTGTTGAACCGTCTGCGTTTTTACACATATACTGTCATTAATCTATTAAAACACAATAGCGAGAACCAATTGTATGACATTCCAGAAAAAGAATTTCCGATTCTTAATGATACTTATGCTTGTGATGAATTTTACTGTCAATTCCAATTACCATTATCTTCAGCTAATTTAGATGCTTTCTTCTATTTATTTTTTAGCGATCAGTATGTTGATTCAATTGACACAGTACATAAAATGATTGAAACCGACCGAAATGCTTATTTAAAATATCAAAAAATCGAAAATTTACTGCACGAAATTGAAAAAAAGATGGATTGTAAATGTAATCATTTTGATGATATTTTTATGCGCCTCTACAATTTAGATTGTCAAATCCACGGCCGGACATATATCCTTCATGATAAAAATAAGGAGTTTCTTTTAGGCGTCAAAAATCTTTATGGGCATTTCCCAATGGAATTGATTCATTCTTTACAAGCTATTTTTTATTCAAATCCTTATAAGGAATATATGATTTATGAAGCTATTTCCATTTTATTTACCCGTTGGCCAAACTTGCTTGATCGTTTAGAATATTCAACGCCAACGATGAAAGCCTGCCTTTTATTCAACTCGGGATTAGAGTATATGGATATGCTCTCTGAGCGCATCACTTATTATTTGCGTGGTCGCTTCTCTTGTACACCATTGCATGTTACTTCTTTAGAAGATCTGGAAAAAGCTGCGGCTGAATATGATTGCATTATTACCAATATTCCTGAAATTTATATCAATAATATTCCAATCATCATTATTCCGCTGATTCCTGATGTAAAAAGTTTCGATAAGTTGATGTTGGTTTATGAAGATCATTTTGGTAAAAAATAATAAAAACAAAGA
>NZ_JAFLWD010000003.1:0-124875 GCF_017316105.1 Candidatus Enterococcus ikei | reverse complement strand
ATTGAAAAAAGCAAAGACAGACATTATCGAATGACAATTCATTCCGATCAAGGCTGGCATTACCAACATCACCAGTATGTCAGACGATTGAAGCAAGCAAAAGTATATCAGAGCATGTCACGAAAAGGAAACTGTTTAGACAATGCATTAATGGAAAATTTCTTTGGTTTGATGAAACAAGAAATGTATTATAGACGCATTTTTTCTAGCTTTGAGGAATTAAAACGAGCAGTTGAAAATTATATTGATTATTACAATCATCATCGAATAAAAGCAAAATTGACCGGTATGAGTCCAGTACAATACCGAATTCATACCAGTCAAGTAACAGGTTAATCTACGTACAACTTTTGGGGCGCACATCAAAACTAAAAATCAGTTTTATTTCAGGCTCTCGATTCAAATAAAAGTGACAAATACTTTTTCCCAAAGCTTTGCTGATTATGTAAATTTTACGATAATGTATCCTTCAATATCTTCTCACCATCTAGCGTGGCATACTCTTTCTTTGAAATACTATATATAAGCTTGAACTAATACATTTATTTTTTTATCTCTTGCTAGAGTATTCATTTTTGTCACCAATAACCCTGTATACGCTTCATAATCTGACATCATTCCAGTAATGCCAAAAATTAAGATCTTTTTATGTTCTGTTAAAATTGGTTCATTAGTTATTTTTCATACTTTTTCTTCCTTCTTTTTTCAAAAAGAGAGAATCAAAAAAAGAGAGCTTAGTATTCCCTAAAATCTTATCCGTCGAAATTTAGAAATACTTACTGAGTTTTACTAAGTATCTAGATCAGGATAACTTTTATTTCGTTCCCATTTTGAAACTGCCTGAGATGTGGCGTTTAGAAACTCCGCTAATTCCTTTTGAGCCATTTTTTGACTTCTACCAATTCTTATATTTTGTTTCCTATCTCCACTACAAGCATAGCCTCCTAGATTAGATTTGAGCAAACAGCTATTTTCTACTCCCGATAGTAAACGCTTGTATTTACAATGCAAGTAACACACTAAATATGAACATACTACATTTAGGAGGCAAATACAATGTCATTTATCTATATGCCAACAATGCGGATTCAAATGTGTGAAAATGATGAATAACGTGATGCTGGTTTAACCGAACCTAATACTCTAGAAATAATCAAGAACTTATCTTACGGACCTCATGGCATTGAAAATGCGTTTGATATCTATTATCCAAAAGGCACCAACAAGTGTCTTCCAACAATCATCAATATTCATGGTGGCGAGTTCTTTTATGGAGATAAAGAGCTTTATCGTTTTTATACCATGTATTTAGCAACACAAGGATTTACTGTAGTGAACTTCACTTATCGTTTAGCTCCAGAGCATCAATACCCTGCCCCGTTAGAAGATACAAATGCTTTGATGAATTGGTTGATTAAACACGGGAAAGAATATCATGTTGATCTGGATCAACTATTTTTAATTGGTGACAGCGCTGGCGCTCAACTGGTAGAACAATACGCAACGCTAACTAGTAATTCAGTATATGCTCAAGAATTTCCATTTGAGATTCCAGCCGTTCATTTTAAAGCCGTTGCTATGAACTGCGGTGCCTATTTCATTGATCAAAACAGTGCCATCAATCAAGGATTTCCATTTTATTTTGGCAAAACAGTGACGCCGACACTTAAAAGACAATTTCCCGTTGAAAATTACATCACTGCTGAGTTCCAACCAGCTTTTGTTGTAACGGCTACTCAAGATTTTCTAAAAGATGTTGCTCAGCCGTTAGCAGATTTGTTAAAAGAAAAAAGAATTGAATCCGAGTATCATCATTACGAAAATTCAGATAATTCTGAATTAGGACGTGTCTTTCATTTAAACCAAAGAAGTGACATCGCTAAGCTGTGTAATGATGAGAAACATGTTTTTTTCAAAGGTGTTCTTTAAGATATATGAACATTTACTCTGCTTACTATTTAAACTTACGCTTTTCTAAATACTTCAAATTTATCAAGAGCCTTATATCAGCCATTTTATAAATGAAATGAAGAGACTGGGACATAACTCTATGAGTCGCATCTCAGCCTCAAGGAATCCTAATAGACGATGGGATCAGAAGTAAATTCCTCTGATTTCTCGAAGTTAAATACTTCTGTCCCAACCTCTTACTCATACTTATAAAACGTCACTTGGTTGCAATTCTCTGCTTGAGAGGCAGTCTTATTTTTTGACAAAGCAACCATAAAAATCTTTTTTTACGGTGTTGCACTTACCTGCCATAAAATCGTTGCCTTATAGTCACCTTTTTGAATAATCTCATTAGAATAGATATTCAATTGTAACCCTGTAGCATTTGCATCCCAATTCTTACTAATATTGTATTCTCCTAATGGTGAAGCTGTCCCAGTTTCAATTGGCTGTGCTTCTCCTTCATATAACATTACCTTTGAGCCTTTGCTTGTTTTATACCATAGCGCTCTTGGAAGAACTTCACTTGGGCTTTCTTCACTTGTTAAAGGTTTTTCTAATGTTGCCGTCAGTGTCCAAGGTGTTTTCTTGTGCCGATTGTCGCCAATAATCAGCGGTGCATCGTATTTAGGTTGTTCTTCTTTGATGAATGATTTTGATAGATATTTATCCCCGAAAGTTAAGCTCGACGGGAATGATTCAATAAACAAACGACCACTAAATTTATACGCTATTGTTTGTACTTCATCTGTAACTTCAATAATCTCAGATGGTAGCGGTTCTAGCAATACATATTTTTTCTTTAATGTTTCGATCGTATCCTGAACTGTTTTTTCTTCTGCTAAATTAATTTTATTTCCTATTTCTTGCGTAAAAATTATATCTTTAGCTATTTTTGTAGATGGTGTTCCATCGTCTATAAAGGTAACAATTACTTGTGATTCCGTTACTATTTGTGTTTTGGTAGGTGGATCTGTTGAAATGTCCATCGTACCATCTACTAGATAGTCTGCTTTAAGGTTCACTGTTTGGCTTATAAGATTGCCTACTGGTGTAGAAACAATTGTTGCATCAAACTCAATGATTGACTCATGATTATAAGCGATCCCCTCTGCTGGCGGTGTTGCAGTTATTTTGCGACTTATTTGATCATAAGTAACTGAAGCATTAGAAATCTCTACATTATCTTTCGTTTTCCAGGTAAAGTTTGTCGGATTTTCTAGATTCGTATCTAGTAACTCCATAATATTTAGTGAACGATAGTTTCTAGTTGAATGGTACCTAAAGATATATTCAACTGGTGAGGTTGCATTGAATATCACAGGATAGCTTTCTATTCCATCACTTAGCGCATAGCCTGGTATAAGTTTTGCTTTTACAGAATAGTTTGGAAGATAATTATCTCTGCCTAGATAGATTTCATCAACTGAAATTGATTGATTATTTTCATCTACATATCGGACTTTCTTTTGAACTAGATTGTCCATCGTCGCTTTAAACCCACTTAATTTAATCACAATATCATCGTCAGCAACTGTTCCTGTTGCATTTGAAGAGACTGTTACGCCAGAATTATCAAAACCTTCAATAGCTGGTATCTCGCTGAAATCATAACTCGTTCCTTTTTTCCAGTCGTGGATACTATCTGTACTGATCTTTTGCCCCTGATCATTAAAATATTCAATGGATATTATACTTGATCCCAAATCTTTAGCGGCTTCTTGAACAGAGCCAACATCAATTTTGTAATGTAACTTTTCACCCGGTTGAGCTTTGGCTTTATCTACTGATTGTTCAAGTGTTACCTCAGGCACTATTTTCTCATACACATACTCTACATTCTGTTCTGAATTTGAAAAAGTTAATTCACGATCAACTAATTGAGGCATTTTTAAATTATATCCTTCAATATTTGGTGCACTAAAGTTGATTTTCTCTCCTAAAAATCCTAATTTAGTTTGCGAAGCTTGTAAGCTTTTTCCATCTTCATTTTTGTAGTGTATAGTGGCTTTTTTCAAATTTATATGTCCAAAAGCAATATTTGATTCCACTTTTTTTAGTACACCAGCATCTGCTCCACCACTATTGGTATAATTTAGGTTCATCTGGAAAGGGATGGTCAGCTGTCCGGTTGCGTTATTCTGGTACTTCTTATATGCATTACTCGTTTTATTAAGCTTAGTTTTAATATTAACACGCAACTGCTCTGTTTTATTAACTAACGTAGCTGTATACTCCGGCTTAGCTAAAACTGTAAATTTTTGTGGGTTTTTAGAATTTGTTACTATAAAAAAACTTGTTGATATATTCTGATCATCTTTATTAAAAATCTGAATATCTGAATTAGTAAATGTCAGACTATCATCAATAGTCCCCTCAATAGCAAGTGTTAGTAGATTTCCTAGCGATGAACGATATGGTATTGATTGAACCAGTGATGTTGTAATCACTTCATCCTCTAAGTTTCCATCAGTATCTGCAATAAGATTAGGTGCTTCTAACTCAAACATTGCTTCTGGTACCTCTAATTGCGATATATTGATCGCTGTACCGCCAGTATAATACTGGATATCAAGAGAATCCAAATTGCTATATCCTATGGTGAAAAATCGTGTAAAATCATCGTCAGCCACATTTACATTCTCTGGTGAAATCATTGTTACCTGTTCAGAGGTGAAATTAGCTGGATCTGTCAAAATTCCATTGTCACTTCTCGCTGCAATATAGTCAAACTGTCCACTACCACTAGGTGTTACTTTCATCCATTCGGTATAATCAATATCATTAAAGGTCACATGCCCTGAACCCATTTTAACTGGCTCTCCACTCTCGTGATCAATAAAACTCATCCTAAAGATAGGCTCAGTATTCTTTGAACTTGCTACAGCAAACGCTAGATGGACTGTCCCTCCACCTGTTGGCACAGTTCTTGATACTCCTACCGAAATTGTTTCAGTTGTGGATTTCACAGGACCTACATCCACATATTCTAATTTAAGATCAATCCAACGACCATTTTTGATTCCCATATAGGTACCAAGTAAATAATACCCAACGTCTGTTTGTTTAAGAGTATCCATTGGTGGCCAAGATCCGGGCTTTATAAGTTCTTCGGCTCTTCCAGGTTTTTTCCTATATAACTCTGTTAAAGAAGTGATTTTTGGCTGAAAAGAATACATATTAGGAAAACTTTCTGCTACACCAGGAGTCATAGATTTATACAAATCTGGTTTTGTCGGTCCAAAAGTAGCGAGCGATACACTTGGTTTTGTCCCCCATTCTTTTCTAGTCTCAGGTTTTAATGGCGAGGCTTTTTCTAGTTTATTATCAGACGCATCTTTTACTACAGATGTTTCTTTCACTGGTTCTTCCTTCGCCTTGATACTATTATTGTTTGAAAAAACTCCACAGCTTATCAATAGAAGGGCGCTTGCTAAACCACTCCATAATAATTTTTTCACTTTTTTTCTCCTTTCTTTATCGTTCTAAATTTCTCCATTTTATTAAAAAAAATGAAGTTTTTTATTTCAACTTTCAAATACTTTTAAAAAAGTTGTTAAAAAAAAACAATTCTTCGTTGGGGAAGCACGTCCTTATAATGTACCTTCTAAAAATCATTTCTCCCTATCATTATATTTTTTTATAATAAAACCAATGGGTACAATTAATAATAGAACGAGCACTATTACAATAAACCAATATTTAAATCCAGACTCCGATTCTTCAATTATTTGTTTATTGATCTGTTCTGCTTCAACTTTTGACAATGTAAAATTTTTCACCCAGGTCCAATTCCCACCATTTTCAGTTGTGATTTGAATATTGGCTGTGTACTCCCCAGAGTTTACCTTTTGATTATTTAATGGAATTGGAAGATTCATCATAGTATTGGGGGCCATTCGCATATCTTCTTTTTTTAGTTTAAATGAGCTCTTACTATTATCTTTTTCAGTAATTTGAATATTGGCTGCCATTTTTTCCACAAAAATACTTTCTGTATTTGAGATATTCGCAAAGACCATGTAACTGCCATCCTTTAATTTCAGTGATACATTATTTAATTTAAGTTTAGGTTTTATTTTTTGAACATCTGATTCGCTAAGTAGTACACCAATTAAAAAAGCAAATTTGTTCACTATCGCCCCTTGCGTCTTTTGAGTCTGCTTGGTTTTCACAACTGGTTTCAGCTGGATTCCACCTGCAACATACCCTTCAAAAGATGCTATTGGACTATTGATCACAAAAGTAACAATCTCACTACTTTTTGATGGTACCCTGACTTCTTTAGGTCCACTCATAATTTCTGCTAGATCATACTTTAGCGAAGGATCTTTTTTTAAATTGTTTGGTCCATATTCAATTACACCATTTCCATTTGTTTTTGCACTATTTAATTCAATATCTACTTTGATAGCTTGATCCGATGTATTGTTTAATTTCAGCTTAACTTCTTGCTTTTCTCCTGGGTTCATTAAAAGATCATAATAGCCAAGTTTTTTATCTTGTTGATTTTCAGGTAATATAAGCTCATAAGAAAAATATTTAATTGCATCTACTATACTCTCCTTAGCATTCCCTATAACTGGATGAGACAATATGAAAAATAGGGAAAACGCCATAATATAAAATATTTTGTTTTTCATTGGTACAAAACCTCTTACTGACATTTCTGCTTTTTTAATGAACAACTTATAACAATAACTCTCTACACAATCTATATTTATACTTTTTTATTTGTGTTTTTTTTAATTATCGTGTTTTATTTAACTAAATCATCTAAAGTCCAAGTTACATAACCTGTAAATGACTCACCTGCTGCGCTATCTGCTTGTGCATCTGTTACAACTAATTTTGTATCTTTAATTAGTGTTGCAACTCCGCCTTTAACATCATTCGCTGCTTTTTTCTCTAAAATCACTTGACTCGATGCATTACCAGCTTCTAGTGTTATAGCTTTTGAAGTTCCATTACCAAGTGTGATTCCAGCATTTGGATCCAAAGCGCCTAATGCGCCTGGAGCATCTGGTTTGTTTACTTTATAATCATTATCTTCGTTCAAATCAGTAGGATCATTCGTGATCTTATAAGATTGAGCGTCACCTAAATTAAATGTTAATTTAGAAGCTAATGTTTTAGCGCCATCTGTCGATTTTAAATCAGACATTTTTGCAGTTAATGACCATGGAGTTGGTGTTGTTTTTCTATCGTCATTCACAACTAAATATTGGTCACCCTTTACAGTATTACTGAATGTTGCTGAGTTCCCCACAGCTCTTTGTTCACCAAATTGGAATGTTGATGGTTTCCATACAAGAGATAAGTTATCTTTGTAAGGTTTGTTCTCACCTGGAATTGTTGGATCGTCAGATTTAAAACTTACTCCTACGTCTGTTTTATCATCAAATGATTTTGCATCTGCTGAAGTAGCAAATAACATAAATGCTGCTGATGACAATAAAGTAATCATTAGTGTTTTTTTCATTTTTATACCATCCTTAGTTTTGATTGTATAAATATAGATTGGTGACAGTTATTGTTATAAGTTGTTCATTTCATCATTGTAAAAGTTCTATTTGGTCTCTCAATAGGACAAACAGATAGGCAATCAAACCTAAGCTAGTGAGTGTAATAAAAAGTAAAGCGAAATTTAAACTTAAACTTTGCTTTTTTTTTCTCAATCGCTTAATCAGAAAAACATCTCTAGATAATGTCATTAGAAAAAGTACTAACGAAAGAATGGTAATGCCACCTAATATGAACATCCATAAATAATCAATCATTTGTTATATTCACTCCCATGATAATTTCAACATAATATTTTTTAAACTATAAACGCCAACAAAAACAATGATGATAGAAAAACCAAGGAGAGTCCAAATTAGAGAAGTAATCAAATCACCGGTTGATGGTAATTTTCCAGTACTTTTTATTTGAGTATCTCCAACAAGCAATGTTGGCTCCTTAATAATAGGAGGTTCCGGTTTTAACGGAGCACCTTGTAAAAATGTAATACTTAAATTTGTTTGATCCATTTTACTAGCAGCCTCTACCTTATCCCCGTATAAAATGCCACAGCTGATAATCAGAAAAAATAGTAGTACAACATATTTTTTCACCTAAATTACTTCCTTTCCTTTTTCTTCTTTTTTCGTTTTTTTCGTCTGTTCTTCCACAATGCCTCCATTTTTTTTCTTCTATTAAGAAGCAATAAAGTAATAGATCCTAGCAAAACCAATAATAAAATTGCGCCAATTTTGATCCATGTTGGTGTAATAATTTTGAAACTACTTTCCTCATTCATCTTTTTCGCTTGTTCCCCACTGATCGTAAATTCTTTTTCAAATTTCCAATCAGAATACCCATTACTCGCATTCATGACTAATGTATACGTCCCAGCTTTGACGGTTCCCGTTCCCCAATCTATCTCAAATTCAAAACGACTGTTAGGAGCTAATGAATAATTATCTACCTTTTTTTTCTTCAGTACAGCTTGCTTGTCTTTTTCTTTTACTTCGGCCGTTATCTCTAAATCAGAAAGAATCTTCGGTTCAGGATTTTGTAACGTTGCCAAAATCATTTTTTTACCACGCTTGATTGTCGATTTTGCATCCAATAAGTTCAGCGTTTTTGAATCTCTATAATCATCACCTGTTTCCGAAATTATTAACCCTATTCGGTAAGCGAATTTACTTGATACCTGTTCGTCACTTTCAGAATCATCAATTTCAAAAACTAAAGCACCCATTTTCACACCTGAATAATTTTCTTTTGGTGGCACAAGTTTAAAGGTTGTTTCTTTTTCTTCATAATTCCCCACTGTTAAACTTGGTGTTTCAACTTTTGTAATCGCTGAGATTGGTTCAAGAAGTGTGGAATCTAATTTTTGTTTATCTTCTGTGTATTCGATCGTCCCGTTATCACCAGTAAAAGCATCTGTCACATATACTTTTATTTTAACGGGTTCTTCTTGAGTACTTTTGACCTTTACAGTCAACAACTGTTCTTCTCTTGGAACGGTTTGGATATAAAAATAGCTTTTTTCTGGATCAATTTGTTTCCCATTTAGCTCTGCTAAAACTGTATAGCCTAAATTGGATGACTCATCTTTCGCTAAAACTTGTTTAGGATAAAAAAGAAGAAACAAACTAACAAACAAAGTTCCATATAAAAATTTATTTGTTTTCATCTAAATTTTGATTACTCCTTACTGTTAAAGTTTTAAATACTATTTATTGTTTCTACATAAATCTCTACATAATACTTATTATCTTCATCTAGATAAATCTCATCATCTAGAGTATATCTCGCCTCTTTCCATTTACTAAAAAATGTATTTATCTCTATTTGAGCTTCTGCCTTCGTTTCAAAGGGCCCCTTGATTTCAATAATCTCTCCCTCTTCATAATCAAATTTCTCTTTAGTAGAACTTAATTTTGATAAAATAAAGATGATATAAACTAAACTCGCAGCTAAAATCAGTATAGTCGCAAAGATGAAGCCACATAAATTAATGAGTAAAGACAAACAACACAGCAAGTTCAAATATAAAAATAACAAGAGAATTTTATGTTTTTGTTGCTCTTTTTTATTTACAAAGTATAATAAACAGTTGAAAAAGAGCGTATATGTTATCAAAAGAAAACTTAGAATAAAATAGATAAAAACCTCATTCCAATTATTATTTAAAAAAGATAACATCTGAATAAATAGTGATAACCGTTTGTCTATATAAAAATAGGATGTTTGATAAAAAGAGTAAAATTTGAATAAATAGATCCCCCACATTCCAGCAATGATTCCTTCTATAAGATAGACATAGCCTAGCTTTACTTTTTTATTGGCTATTTCGCTCATTATCGACTCCAACCCCTTTTATTTTTCAGTTTTCTTAGAAAACCATTATCTTTTTTTATTATTCCTTAGGCGATTTCCCTTAATATTCTCTGGCTTGATCATGTAGCCCTTTGAACGCACGGTTTTTATAAAATCTGCTCCTACACCATTTCGTTCTAACTTTTCTCGTACGTGAAAGACGATATTAGCCACACGATAATTTTCTTTTTGATATGGGACTTGCCAAAGTTTCTCATGGATTTCTTTATAGCTAAATGCTCTCCCAGGATGACTATACAATAATTCAAACATCCGATACTCTAACCTAGTCAACTCTATTTCTATACCTTCCTCTCCCATAAACACGATTAAACTGTGATTTTTAGGATTTATTTCTATATTTTCTCTTTCGTTATCCATCTGATTGGTGGTTTTTCTTTCTCCAATCACATCTCTTTGTGTTTTTTTCTTTTCATCTCGTCGAGATAAAAAATTTTTAAAATATAGAAGTATTTCATCTGGGAAGCTTTCTTGGTCAAAATTCCCATCAACTCCTAATTGTAGATAAATTTGACGATTGATCAGAGTTGATTTCCTTGACAAAACCCAAACGTAAGCATTCGTTTGTTGCTTGATTCGTAAAATAGTAGAGCAAACACTGCTAATTTCTCCTTCGTTTATTTCCTCAATCAATAGCCCATCATATGTATGAAGTTCTTCAAAATTCGGCACTTCTTTGAGATGATCAAGTTGACAATTCATTTTTTCAAATGCCTTATACACATTAGGTGTAGGCGTCATTGTAGATGCCAATATCCCTATACGATACATGTCAGGTCCCTTCCCATTCTTTCATTCGATTTATTTTATGTTTCTAGTTGGCTGTTCTTATCGTTTCTTTTGTAAAAATTCCATTTATCTATTAAAATGAAAAATAATATTTCCAAACTAATCTTACCTGTTTCAACTAAGAACAGGTAAGGAACAGCGGTTCCTTGGTAGCTTACGATCCTCAAGAAAAACGACGGCTATCCTGACGGTGAATAGAAAAACAGGTAAAAAAAAAGGCGCCTTCAGCTCCCCGTTTAGAAAAGAAAAAACAGCACTTTAAATAACATTAGTTATATTCAATTCGCAGTCTAAACCCCAGAGACAAATTAAAACTAAACTTTAACTCGGGGTTTCTATCCAAATAAAGAATTTTGACCTAAAAGCTCTACTAAAAAGCAGAAACTTGATCGATTGCTTCTCTTTCTTGTGAAAGTAGAGAATGTGTATAGACGTCCAGCGTCATTTTTATAGAACGGTGTCCTAATAAAGAACTGATTGTCGCAATATTCACTCCTGCCTCTAAACAACGCGTCGCAAAGGTGTGCCGTAGAGTATGAAAGGTCACATCTGACAAACCTGCCGCTTTACTCATTTGTTTAAATTGATAACGGATTACTCTAGGCTCAACACTTTTTTCTGTATTGCTTAAAATATAGGCATCTTCTGAAGAATTTTTTTGTTGCGAAAACAGATGATACAAACATTTAGACAAGGGGATCACTCGGTTAGAAGACACGGTTTTAGGTAAACCTTCTACTATTTTACTTTTTCCATTATTATCTGTTAATCGTTGTAATGTACGTCTTACATGGACTTCTCGTCTTTTCCAATCAACATCAGACCATTTCAGCCCGCTAATTTCACCTATCCTCATTCCAGTTTCTAGTGCAATTAATACTGCGAGTCCATTGGTAGCCGAATTTGCTATTTGTTTTAGACGTTTTTGTTCCCCCTTAGATAAGGCTTTTGAAGATCGTTTTCCTATTTTAGGTAAGCGAAGAGTATCAGCCGGATTTTTAGCAATCAATTCTTTTTCTTGCGCTGCACATAAACAAGTACGGAAGACACGAAAAACTGCGTGAACAGAAGCATCCGAAAGCTTAGCTTCTAACTGCTCACATAAAGATTGAACCTCTTCTTTTTTTAGCTCAGTTAATTTTGTTTCTCCAAGATAAGGTAGCACGTGAACAGATAATTTACTTTTATAACTTACATAAGTACTTAATTTAACAGTTGGTAATACAAGTGTTTCCAACCAATAAACAACCCAATCCTGAACAGTTCCACTATAAGAATAAATACTCTGTTCTTTATAATAGGGAAGTTGAGATTTTATTAGTGTTAATTTTTGTTTGACCTCACAATATTTTTTTCCATAAACATACCCATAGTGAATCGATCCATTTAATTTTCTTCCTTTAATATAGCGACCTTCCCAGCGACCATCTTTTCGTTTATAGATATTTTCTCCTCTTCTTGACATTCATTTTCCCTACTTTCAATTGACGGCGGATTTGACGGCGAATAGAATAGTCTTCTTTTTGCGCCTTTTACTCTTCTTAAAATTAGATTTCATCTTGGTTTTAGTCATTTTTTTATTTTAAATATAAACAATAGAAATACGTTATCTATTAAATAAAAACAGTTTGAAAAGGATGAAAAACGTGTTGACATCTCAATAAACAACAGTTATCATAATTAGAGAAAGCAATTTAAGTTTAATAATTTTAAAGCAGTCTACCTGTTCTTAGTTGAAACAGGTAATTTTTTTTACCCAAATCATGCCCGCGGACGATTTATTCAATTCTTCACAATTTAAGATTTTAAAAAAATTGAATAGTAATTCACATAATTCGATTCTTCTGTTTTCTCTATTAATAAATAATTACCTTAGTAATATGAAAACATTCTTGGTCATATTACAAAACTCATTGAAACAATTTTTTTGATGCCAATCGAGTTTATTTACGATAACATCTTTAGTTTCAAAACATATAATCCCTCAAAAAACACTTATATATACACCTACTCTTTTATTTTTATTATGATGGTATTTTATCCATTCATCGTTATTTTTATGATATGAGAAATAAATAAAATGGTAGTTCTAATAATAGTATATGTTTTTTATTTTTTTTATTAAAAAAAGTCTTTTTTTTGGACAAAAATATGGAATAAAGGCTCCCAGACCTTTACAAACAAAGGCATTAGGATTGTATCGAAAAAAACATTAAATAACCCCAAAAAAATAATTAGAAATAAAATTGATGAAACAAACATCCATTTTTATCAACAAAAATACAATTTAAGGCGATGAATTAAAAAAATGTTTTCTTAATATAATAGAATAATGATTAGTTAAATCATCTATTAACCCCAATAAAAATACTTGTGTTGTTTAGAACAAGTATTTTTATTTCTTCAATTCAAGTAGCCAGAATAATTGCATTTTTCTAGTACTATCGTATTCAATTTTAAATACAAAAAAGACCAATCACCTATCAGAATGATTAGTCTCTATTATTGCTTCCAATGATTCCTATAAAAAAATCATATATAAAATTTGGTAAACGGAATGAGATTTTTTAAGGTCATTCGCTTCAAAACAACCCCTCAATAATAAACCTCATCTAAAAATAACCCTTGTGCTGGGACAGTCATTCCAGCATCACTTCTAATCTTACGTTCAAATACTTCATCAATAGCTTCTAATTTCATTGTTCCAGAGCCAATTTCTAAGAGCGTGCCCATAAGAATCCTGATCATTTTATGCAAGAAACCATCTCCTACAAAGGTAAAATGAATAAGATGTCCCTCTTGTTGAATCGATATCTCATTGATTGTACGGGTTGTAGATTTTTTTGTCTTTTTAAGAGAAGAAAAACCAATAAAATCATGGGTTCCAGTTAGCTTACTACAAGCCTCATTCATCAACTCAAGATCAAGTTTTTCAGAGTAATGGAAACTATAGTTACGCTCAAAGGCTGAAGGGATGATATCATTCCAGATATAATAACTGTATTTTTTCCCCTTCGCATTATATCGAGCATGAAATCTTTCTGGTACTTCTTCCGCTTTTTTTACAACGATATCTTGTGGCAAATAGCGATTTAGAAACTCGATCATTTCTAATAAATCCATTTTAGTATCCGTTTTAAAATTTGCAATTTGTCGTTTGGCATGTGTTCCAGCATCCGTTCGACCAGAACCAATGATTTCAATTTTTGAACGTGTCATTTGTGTTAAGATATTTTCGATTTTTCCTTGAATTGTTTTATCCGAGTCACCAAGCCTTTGCCAGCCAAAATATCTCGAACCATCATACTCAATCGTTAATTTGATGTTTCTCATATTGTTTCATTTACTCCTCTTAAAACGCAATTTTTTTTCGTTGCTCATGCTAATGTTCGTTTCTATTATAACAGTATTCCTACGCATGATGAAGTGTAGGAGCTTTGAATTTCTGTTAAAATCACTTTAATAGATCATATAAATGCTACTTTTTTCTCCCTTTTTCGAGTAGAAGACCCTCTTGACATTATAATCATGTTAATTTATATTTAACATAGATAATCATCTATGTTAAGGAGAAAAGATATGGATTACGAAACAGTTTCACTGATATTAAAGGCTATGGCGGATCCTAAAAGGATGAAAATAATAGACTTACTTTCATATAGAAATATGTGCGCATGTGATGTGTTAAAACATTTTAATTTTACACAGCCTACTCTTTCTCACCATATGAAAGTATTAGAAAGTGCTGGAATTGTTTCTGTAAGCAAGCAAAGCCAATGGCACTATTACACATTACGTGAAGATTTTGTAAGAGAGTTTATGCATTCTATGACACTATTACTTTCTGATAGCGGGACGGATTGTCTTTGCCAAAATAACAAAGCGAAATCTGTCAAAACAGACGATGATTAAAAGAAGGATACGGATAAGGAGATAGTTAGCAAATGACTTATGCACTTGAAATAAAGGACTTAAAAAAAGTATATGCAACAGGCGTTGAGGCGCTTAAAGGAATCAATTTAACTGTAGAAGAAGGGGACTTTTATGCACTTTTAGGACCGAATGGCGCTGGAAAATCAACAACAATCGGAATTATCACGTCACTTGTCAACAAAACGTCTGGAACAGTGAATGTTTTTGGCTATGATCTTGATAAAGATTTGGTACTTGCAAAGCAGCAAATCGGTCTAGTTCCTCAAGAATTCAACTTCAACCCATTTGAAACCGTTGAACAAATCGTTGTCAATCAAGCTGGTTATTATGGTGTTTCGAGAAAAGAAGCTCTAAAACGCAGCGAAAAATACTTGAAACAATCAGATTTATGGGAAAAACGTAATGTACGGGCACGGATGCTTTCTGGTGGAATGAAACGTCGCTTAATGATTGCCCGTGCGTTGATGCATGAACCTCGTCTACTTATTTTAGATGAACCTACCGCAGGAGTAGATATTGAGCTGCGACGTGAGATGTGGGATTTTCTACGTGAACTAAATGAACATGGTACAACAATCATTCTGACAACTCATTATCTAGAAGAAGCAGAAATGCTCTGCCGTAATATCGGGATCATCCAGTCAGGGGAACTAATTGAAAACACTAGTATGAAAACTCTTCTAGCAAAGTTACAGTTTGAAACGTTTATCTTTGATTTAGAAGATTTTGATACCCAACCTGAAATTATTGGCTATAAGAACAGCTTTGAAGATGAACGCACACTTGTTGTAGAGGTCGAGCGCGATCAAGGAATCAACGAATTATTCGCTCAGCTCACAAAACAAGGAATTAAAGTTCTTTCCCTTCGTAACAAATCGAATCGATTGGAAGAACTATTTTTAAAAATTACAGAAGAAAAACGTCAAGTGGGGGAAAAACATGTTTAAGCTATATTTCACGGCTCTAAGAAGCCTTGCCGTAAAAGAAACCAACCGTTATCTACGAATTTGGGTGCAAACTTTAGTACCCCCAGTTATTACTACATCCTTGTATTTTGTTATTTTCGGAAACCTGATTGGCGGACGAATTGGACAGATGGAAGGATTCTCCTACATGGAATTTATTGTTCCTGGATTGATCATGATGTCGGTGATTACAAGTTCTTATGCCAACGTCTCTTCTTCTTTTTTCTCACAAAAATTCCAGAAAAATATTGAAGAATTATTAGTTGCACCAGTTCCCACACATATTATTATTTGGGGATTTGTCATCGGTGGACTTGGCCGAAGTGTTCTAGTCGGTACACTTGTGACGATGATTTCCTTGTTCTTTGTACCGCTTCATGTTTATTCATGGTCTATTGTTATTATTACACTTTTGATGACAGCAATTTTGTTCTCATTAGCTGGTTTGTTAAATGGTATTTTTGCTCAGTCTTTTGATGATGTATCGATTGTGCCAACCTTTGTTTTGCAACCTTTAACTTATCTTGGGGGTGTCTTTTACGCGATATCTATGTTACCGCCAATCTGGCAGGCTATTTCAAAAATCAATCCGATTGTTTATATGATTTCAGGATTTAGATATGGTTTTCTTGGGACGATCGATGTGCCAATTATATTTTCTATGATAATTCTTGTACTTTTTATCTCAGTACTTTATGCTGTTTGCTGGTATTTGATTGATAGAGGACGCGGATTAAGAAGTTAATATTGAAAAGCTGAATTTGGACAACTTTCTGTTCAAATTCAGCTTTTTTTATATAGCAAATCATTTTGAAATACACATGCATTAGTTATGATTCATACCATTCTTTTTAGTATCAAATACAATTTTCCAATAATTTTCTCTTTCAATAATCGTTTCAACTTTTGTTTTTGTATCAAAAATTTCTAAAACTGAATACTGAAAATTGTTGATAATATAATCTTTTCCTTTTTCATTTAGAATAGCATTAAATTCTCTATTACCACCAGTAAGATTCGTTAATGCGGCATATCCCGACCAACGTTGCCAAATTCCTTCTGTGTTACCAGAAGCTGACCCAATGTACAATTGTCCACTATTTAAGTCAGTAATTACATAGACACCTTTAACATTAGATAAGGCTTCCTTCCAACTTGGTTCATTACGCGAAAAAATTTGTTGCATATCAAAATGTTTAATACAAACATTTTGATAGCCCGGAAAATGCCCAAGTTTAGCATTAGGTGCGAGTTCATATATTTCAGGGTTAAGCTGTTTTTGAATAGTTTGATATCTTCTATTGTATAAATCTCTTCCAATTGGTTTTTTTATTTTTATTATTAAACGTTTAATATATTCTTGATATTCTTTCATTAAGATAAGTTTATATCCCACCGCATCAAAAACCTCAGGCTCAATTTTTACTACTTCATATAATCCGCCAAATACAAAATATTCAGGGCCATAGGGATAATATTGAGCTAAAGCAATTAGATACTCTGCTTGGTTTAGGTTATTGTTAGGTTGCTTGGTTTTCCATTGATTCATGGTTAACCACTCGGGATTATCTTCTAATAAAAGATCCCACGCTTTTTTATCTGCATTCCCCGCATTCATATTAAATTTAATTTTTGCTTTTTCATCATTTGGTGTGTGGATAAAATCGATTAATCTTATTATAAAAAACACTCCTTAACATTAAGTCCTACATGTAAATAAATTGCCTTGTAAAGCATGCTTCTTACCAACAGATAAACGTGAAATAACTCTTATCAAAGCTACTTCACGTTTTAAATGTGCACTTATAAGTTATATATTTACCTGTTCTAAACTTATTTTTATTTACCAATAACCAATCTTCTTGTATAAACTGCTTGCCCCGAATGCATTATCGCATCATCAATCGCAGAAACTAATCGAGCCTGACGTGTAACAACTGGTGTCCAGTTTGTATCTACAACATCACCCAGGCTATCTTCATCAAGTGTTTCTAAATAAGTAGTTGTAAATTCAACACTCGCTGCTAAATAATCCAGCAGTAATTGTTTATCTGTCACCACAACTTTAGCCGCTTCTTCTGGAGTATGATGCCACTCTTGTGTATCATCTGGCAAATCCAGCGCAAACTTCGTGCTCCATCCTGATTTCAGCCATAAGGGTTCAGTCTCATTAAGTTCTGAAATCTGATAATCAAGTTCTCGAGCCGTATGCCAAATGAGCCAAGTAACAGATTTAATCAGTGGCGCTGGCATCGTATTTGCTTCATTCACCTTCATTTGATTCAGTGTCTCTTCAAAACGTTCTTGCGCTCGCTTTAAAGTATCCATAGATAATTGCGTGATTTTCATCGTAGTTCCTCCTTTAATAGTTGAAACGAAAACAGCTCGTGCCATCCTTTGGTATCTACTACTCACTTTACTACAGTGATTATGCAACATCAAATTTTCAAAACTGAGTACTCACTTTTTATCTAATCAATCGTTTTGGTTTTCTTGTTTGTTTCGTTTACTCAGTCATACCACTATTCCAAGCCTTCAATGCTAAGATTCTCAATACTAGCCGCTTTTGCTTCTGCCGTAACTACAGCTTGGAACTCAACCTTATCTCCTTCTTTTAGGAAAAGAGCCATTGGACTGTTATTTGTTGTGACACTATAGATTGTTTTCTCATTTTCTAATAAGAAGGAAACAACCGTTTGTGATTCACCAGCGACAATAGTCACACGAGAAACAGTGCCTTTCACTTTCTGTAAATCAGCGGCATCCGTACTGGTATTATTGCTTCCTTTTGTTGCTAGTTCAATCCGGTAAGCGTCCAGTGCATTTTGCGCAGCATCTGCATCTACCACAATATCATTATCTACAGCATTGACATATACATATTTTTTGAAAATACCTTTGCTGTCCATCAAAGAAACGATCCAAGTTGGAACACCATCAATATTATACAAAACAGGCATACTTGCTTTCCATTTTTTCTCTGGATAAATCTTTGCCGCAATTGAAATGGCTCCATCACTATCCATAATCCCTACTTTTGTATCACGGTAATAGGTTACTTTACCTGTTCTTGCATCAATCAATGAATACCCTAAGGCTGAGTCTTGATCTTCATCGCCGCTTGTAAAGTCTGTAAAATACAATAATTGACTGCCTTCTTTATTCATCATCGGCGTGATTTGACCAGATGCATAAATGCCATTTTCAGTTGGGATCTTAACATCTTTTTTCGCACCAAAGATCGTTTGATTCCACCATCCTTGGCTATAACGACCAAAATATTCATTGATACTGTTCGCCGCAGAGCTAGTAATCGGTGCGTCAACAAAGCTTGGTGCCTCTTTGCTATCATAGACTTTCACTTCACCTGTTGTCGCATTTAAAACCGCTGTCTTGAATTCATCGTAATTCATACGTCCAGAAACGCCGTACTCTTTGTAAAGCGTTTGAATATAGAAAGGATTGTCTTTTTCATCAATTTCTAAATTAATTTTTCCTGTCGCTGCATAATTAGGATATGCTGCATAAATTTTACGAGCAGCATCTTTGCCAAAATAAGCTGACGGTGTATAGATAATCGGCTTTTCAACAAATTTTGGTTGTGCATTAATATCTGTTGCACTGATAATAAAATACCCTGGAACGGCGCCTAATTTTGACCATTTAAAGAAACCATTAAACTCGACCGTTGCAACATATACATACTCACCATTCACGACTTGAGCAGTAATTCCATCTAATGTGAACATATTTGAATTTGGAATCACAGAAAACTTTTGTAACATCTTGCGTTTTGCTGTTTTCGGTGCAATGGCAATAGGTGTTTCTTTGGTAGAAGTTAAAACTTCTGCTTTTTCTTCTGTCTTCAACGGGATCGTTTGGTAAACATCATCAATTGCTGTTACTTTCGTTATAGAGCTAACGATGAATAATAAAACCATTGCAGCAATACTTAAACCTAATATGCGCCCCGACCAATCATTGGTTGTATCTGTCCCAACCTTTTTACGACCTCCATTCAAGACCTTCTCAGAAGCTTGGCTGATAGAGCGACCTGCTAGCAACAATCCACTTGCAACCACAGCCCCAATTAGATTGATCCATAAAATGGTTGAAAGAGTCTTACTAGGTAAGGCGACAAATAAGAATCCGCCTATTAAAAATAATTCAATAATCATTAACGCAATCGTACTTTTGACACGTCTCCCTTTAGTAGAAATTAGACTAATACCATTCGCTATTAGAATACCTATACTAAAAAACAATGTTAACCCAATAAAATTCAAAAACATTTTTTTCCTCCTTTAAAATTTAAGATAAAAAAAGTACTCCCACTATAAAGTAGAAGTAACTTTTATGATTGATTTAATTATACAAGATAGCATTTTTACTTACAATGTCTATAATAATTGAATTTAAGTTCAAAGCTTCCTTTTCAAGAGACCGCCAAACCGTTTAAATAGACGATCTAAGCTCCAAAATAAATCTAAGTTTTTCAGAATTTTGACTTTTGCATACAGAATCTAATGCAATTAGATGAATTCATTAATACATTTACGTTCCCCTTCCTTTAATTATCTTTTTCAATTAGTTTTTTCAACGCTTGAATAACAACTTCTGTTTCAAGTGTTGTATCGTAAAAACCTATGTTAGGAAGACCGGCTTTAGCCCTTTCTTGATTTTCCACTGCCAATAAGATTGTTCCACATCTAACATTTAAATAATTTGCAACGGTAAATAAAGCAGCCGATTCCATTTCAGAACCCAAACAGCCTAAGTCCAGCCAAGCTTTCCATTTTCCTTCTAATTCATAAGAAACAGGCATATTTTCAGGTTCATGTTGTCCGTAAAATGAATCTTTACATTGGACGACGCCTACATGTACTGAGGCTCCTTTTTCAATAGCAGCTTCTTCTAAAACCTTAACGATTTCATGATTAGCAACAGCTGGAAATTCAATCGGCGCATATTCTTTGCTTGTTCCTTCCATTCGAACAGCTCCAGTCGCAACAATCAAGTCACCACCCTGTACATCGATGTTCATCCCACCACATGTTCCTAAACGAATAAATGTATCAGCACCTGCATCTGTTAATTCCTGCATGGCAATTGCAGCGCTCGGTCCGCCAATTCCAGTTGAAGCAACACTAACTTTGACTCCATTTAGGTAGCCTGTGTACACCATATACTCTCTTAAATCGGCAATTTTTTCTGGTTTTTCTAAGTAAGATGCAATTTTTTCGCATCTTTTCGGATCCCCTGGAAGAATCACATATTTTCCAACCTCTCCATCTTTTAAGCCAATATGAAATTGTGTTCCGTCTGCTCTTTTCATTTTCCATCCCATCCTTCTTCTTTTATTGGTTTTATTTAAGTAAAAAACGTTTAACAATATTTGCTGTGATAAGGCTTACAATAACTACTGCAAAAAATATTAGCAGGATATTACTATAAACAAGACTTGATTCTGAAATATGCTTTAGCATTTGTGTATGCTGCAAACTATTATTCGTTATCAATTTCCCTGTAATAACTAACCCTGTTGACGAGGCAATTTTTATACAAAGATTAAAGAAGCCCAAACCTGTTCCTCGCATATTTTCGGGTAGTGAATTAATAACCAGAATCATAATTGGTGTGTATAAAATAGCAAAGCCGCCATTAAATAAGCATGACATTAAGAATAAAACACTGATACTTTTTTCCAAAAAGATACTTCCTATCAGCACACCTAAAGCCATACTTCCCATACCCATTAGCAATGTTCGAGTCACACCCATTTTTTTAGTGATTCTTCCACCCATGATACCAATGATCATACTAACCAAATAGCTAGGTAATAATAACATTGATATTTTACTTAAAGGTATGTGATAAACATTCGCCGCCATGAAAGAAAATAAAAATGAATATGAACCTTGTGGCAGATAAGTCAATAAAACAACTAAAATAACCAGCATGTATTTCCAATTTTTGAAAAAATCAATTGTGATAAATGCATGTTTATACTTACTAATATACACCAAAAACGAAATCGCTATGGCTATACTAATAAGCAATAGACTTGGTTTTAACATATTAAAATAAAGTGAAATAAATAGTGATAGCGCTGACATTAATGTGATACCGAAAAAATCTATTTTCTTTGTTCCATCTTTGGAATCATCTGGGAGATATTTCAATATAAGTGGAATGGCTAACAGCGAAAAAATTGGAACCGCAAACAAAAATTTCCAGCCTACATATGTCGCAAATAATCCACCTAATAAAATCCCTAACATCTGTCCACCAGAGAAACAGGCCGTGTTGTAGCCATAGTATTTAATTCTCGTCTCTTCACTTAGATATCTAGTAGCAGTTAAAATCAGTAAGGCAGAAGCACTTGTACCACCAGCCATTTGAATTGCTCTAAAAATAATTAGTAATATGAACGAATGGCTAAATAATAGTCCGCCTATCGATCCAATTGTAGAAATCGTGATCCCAATAATCAGTAATTTTTTTATAGAAACAAAATCTGATAACGAGGTATATACAATATAACTAACGCCCATAGTTAACATCGCAACCGCAGAGATCATACTAACACTCGATGATGGAATAGCTAAATCCTTCGCAATAACTGGTGCACAAATATTAATCGCCTCTTGCAAGGTTCCTGCCAAAATAAAAACAAACATAATCATTGGCATCACTTTTTTGACATTCTTTTCCATTTTAGTAACCCCTTTCTTTTTTTACTACTATTTTTATATACATTCCTCCCGTTCTATAAACAATCCACGTTGTATCTTTTGATGTCTACATTACACAAAAATAATACAACAGACAACTGTTGTTTGTCAATGATTTAAAGACAAAAAAATCCAACCATTGGGTACAATGATTGGATCTTTTTTACTGATTTTACTTTTACTTAAATGACTCTCACCTATTAATTGGATGCAAAAACTTTTAGCAAAGCTTTTTCTATAGGTATATAAAATTTATTGATAGCAACCACATTTCCACTCATATCAACAATGCTTTCTTTGACTAACTGAAATAAATCATATGCTGCGTCGATGTTTTTATCCTTTAGATTATCTGTTAATTGTACCGTTTTTATTTCACATTTTTTTGAATGAGCATGCTCATAGATTTCTTCTTCTAAAAACTTCAAGACAGCGTCTTCGTTATTTAAATCTACCTGATTTAAATAATTATAATCTGTTGCTATATGAGAAAAACAATACGCATGCGTTTTATTTTTATTTTTATAATAGCGATGTACTGCTAACACAACGGACATTTTCCGATTAAATATTTTTTCTGTGTACTGAGTAGATATCCCAGGCACAATGTTTATTTGAACAGTTGCAATTTCTTCGGTACAAGATTTTTTGACAGGATTATCCATTTTTTCTAGTCCTGTAGCATTTATATCAATTGTTTTTCTGACAAAGTTACCTACACCTCTGCGTGCTTCTATTATTCCATCCTCTTGAAGTAAAGCCAATGACTGACGAAGAGTCGATCTACTAACATTTAACTCTTTAGCTAATGTAGGCTCTGTTAAGAGTTTACTGCCTTCGGGATACATTCCCTCTTGTATCATTTTTAAAATTTTATTATATACACCTGCATACAGAGCAGCCTTTTCTTTTGATCGATTGTTTTCCATCTTGCCCCTCCTCTTCGTGTCTTAATTATACTTTATCTGCTTAAATTGAACAAACCATCTTTAGTCTGTAAAAATTTTCGAGTTGTTTGATTGGTTTAAAAACAACAAAAATGTCAGAACGAAAAATCAATTCATTCTGACATTTATTTAATTTAGCTCATGAATAATTATAACAAAATAATCTTAACGGAATTCTATCAATGAAATGATTTCAGCAGCTTGTTGATCATATTCAGTAGAAATCCCAATTGTTTGAGTACTATTTACCAGTTTCTCTGATTCTACTCTCACCCAATCAGGATCCGTAACATAACGAGAATCTTGGTAATGATTTGGATTTTGATAGAAACGGATTGAACCATTGTGATTAGAGATATAAGTCACATAAACTGTCGAAGCCATTGTTCCGTCCATACTAAAACCTAAAGTTACACTACTTTCTTCTAAAATATGTGATCCATTAAATGGCAATACTTGATGCCCAATCTCATTTTTTTTAGCAGAAATCTCAATTGGTTGACCAGTGATACCATAATATTTTAAAAGTTCTTCAGTTACACGAGCATACTCAATTTGTTCATCCGAATATCCCTCAAAAATATTATTTACCGAATTTTGAGTGCCTTCTGAGTTTGTTAATCGTACTTCTATCATAACATCAGCTTCCCCTTCAGCATAATTTCCAGCATAATTCGGAGTTGCTAAAGAAATACCACCGTCCTTATTAACAAAAAGATAGAGTTTGTTACTACTATCAGTTACAAGTAGGCGATCATAATTATTTGATGGTTCCATCGTAATTTCTGTATTCACTTTAACCGTTCTAAGTCTATTTTCTGGTGTACCATCTATATTTGAAACTCTAATCTCTTTTGTTGCTATCGTATTAAAAGTGGCATTATATTCTTGTTTTACTAAATTACTATCAAAAATTACTTTTCCAGAATCTCCTTGAGAAAAATCTAAAGTAACCGAATCTGGGACATTCATTCCTTGAAAATTAAAAGTTGCAGGATAGCTTAATCCATCTCTAGCTACCGCATATGGATAATTTTCTTGAGTGGTTCCTTCCCCAATACTTTTTTCTGGATTGATTTTATCCGTGTCTTCGATTTTAGACTGAGAATAAATTGATCCATCTTTATTTTTTACAGTGATTGTATTTTCCCCAAAAGAAAGAACTCTACCAACAGGAAGTGCGTATTGATCTCCTTTACTTAGATCTATACCATTGATTTCTGCTAGTTTGACATGCTTAACATTTATTTTTTGACCAATAGCCCAAAGCGTATCTCCTTGCTTCATAGTATATTCCTTCTGATTATTAAAAATTTGAATACTTTCTGGAGAATTAGCCTTCCATTCACTTGCAGAAACAGTTGCACCCGCAGAATTGGTTAACAACACAACACCTAATAATCCAGACACAACACCCATAGTTACCATTTTCTTTTTCACTACATTTACCTCCCAAAATTCTCATGTTTTTTAGATTACATTTACATTAATTATATTACCATAAACACTATAGTGTTACAACTGGATTACGAAATTATTACGAATAATTACTTTGAAAATCGTAAAGATTTCATTGCTGATATAGTAGAGGGTCATGTAACTATGATATTTGCTGACTTTGATGAACAAAATTACCTATTTACTTACTTGTTCTTACTATGGTCAAAATAATACACCACTATTCAATACAGAATCATAAAATCAATTTTTACAAGGTTGGTTTAGCTAGTGGTAAATATTTTAGATAGACTAATACTTTTGCAGATGAATATGGAAACTTTTCTATTTCATCAGACAGCTTTGATCGTGACCGCTTGATGGTAGTGATAGTTTCTTTACCCGATGGTCTATAATTCAATGAAGGTACACCATTCAAAATTCCATTGTCGGATACAACACAATCTACTACCGAACCAATTAACTACTCCCGCACTCAGCAAGTAAAAAGCATTATATATATACCAAACCTACAGAATTATCATAAATTTTTTTAGAATTACTAAATACTAATCAATGGATGTTCACTATACATTCCTATTTCCTGCTTAAAAACATCACTCTATCAAGGTTCGTTCGTTAAATTTATATATCCTAATGTGAATTGAACCGTCTTTTAAATTATGTTATTCTTTATAGATGAGTAATGTTATTTCCAAAAATAATATTATTTAAAACACAAAAAGGAGAATGTTATGAAAGATTTAAAAAAAAGGGCTTTGGTTGGTCTATTGGTACTGGTATCACTAACTATTATGGCATGTGGTACAAACAACGGAAATAAAGAGGGAGCAAAAAACAAGGATAATCATACGGTTAAAAAATTTAAGGGCAAAGGATATCTGTTTTCAGATAGAAGTTATCCGTCCTTTAGCAATATGATTTATTCCCTTGTTCTAGACAATCCAGATACAGGAATTACGTTTGAATCCTATGTCAAGTTAGAAAAAAAGGGGGATAATTTAATTCCCAGCAGTATAGCAAGCATCCGATATAACGAGAAAGATAAAGATATTGACAGTGAGATGGTCTACTTTGAAGGAAAACATTCCGCTGATGAAGAAGATACCCTTGATGCATACACAAATGCTCTAAAAAAATTAGGTTTATCACAAGGTGATTTTATAGATTTTGTGCTCCAGTATGCAAAAGATAACTATAAAACAAGTGAAGAAGATTTAGAAGATGCGAAAAAAATGGATTCTGATACTGAGGAAACAACAGATGACGAAGAAGATTCCGACGATATCGCAACTAAAAAACCTGACTTTGGCTCATTAAGTGACAGCTGGGACTCTTTCCAAATAGAACTAGATGGAGATGTGGTTCAACTCCCTCTAAAGTATAAAGAATTTGAAACATTTGGCTGGTCCGCCAAAGAGAGTAATAGCGCTAAAATAACTGATACCATTAAAGCAGGAGATTACGAAAGTACCTTCTATATGGTTAAAGGTGACGCCGAAGTATCGGTTCGAGTAAAAAACTTTTCTGAAAAAGATCAGAAATTAAAGGATTGTGATATTACTGAAATACTTATTAGCACATCTCAAATTGCCAAGCTTGGTAGAGGGGCAACACTTCCTGGTGGAATAAAAGTGGCAGGTGATAATAATTCTATTTTAATGGATACTATAAAAAATAAATATGATGACTCCCGCGGAAGAGTAGTAGACGTGACTAACTCTTTGATTTATGAAGTGAGCGCCAGTAAAAATTATACATTCCGCTTCTCTGATTATTATGATGATGAGCTATATGAAATTAAAATAGCCGTTGATGCTAAAAGATAAGTAATACATTGGGCACTATCCTACAAAAATAACTACTGAATAAAAAGACTTTTATTAGGCTGTTTTTCCGGAAATTACGCGGAAAGTAACAGCCTAATTTTTTGTTATGCAATTTAATGTAAACTTTTAAATTGGAATTCCAATACGTTTGACGTATATATATTGTTTAAATAGAATGCTTCAAGCTTCAGTTGATACAATTCCGTATATCCTAAGTAAATGATATTCCTAGAACCCCACATCTTCCATCACTTCCCAAATTCTATTCTGAGCGCCGATTATTTAAACTATTAAAAATAACAATATTTTTACATTACCTCTTTTCTTACTAATTAATTCCTAAATCCATCCTAACTTCTATAAAGATAATTATAGAGTACTCTTGATGCCACAGAACAATGGGCTAATCTGTCTTTAAAAATTACAAATACAAGAGTCCCGAATCTAATAGGATCAGATTCAGAACTCTTTTTCTAATTTTAAAACTATACTTTTTAGATTAATGAGTAATTAAGCATGGCCGTGTAAATTCTTGAAATTTAAAACGCACGATGATCAATCCAGCCTAGACTTGGAATATAATAGTAGCCACCTTTTTTCCCTGTTGCGCTTACTTTTTTTCCAATGTGATCTTTCGTATTTCCTAACGAAGCAACCCCTTGATACCATGGTACTGGGTTAATTTGATAGCCGCCATTTTTGATTGTTAGCGCCTGAGTGATTTTTTCCACTGTATCCAGTGCCTTGTAATCAATCCATCCCTTTAAATCTGGTGAATAGTAGTACGCTCCTGCTTTTTGGGTCAAACGAACCACTTTCCCCATATAATCTTTTGAGTTAGCTACTTTTTTATAGCCCTTGGTTCCCCACGGCAATGTGTCAATGCTAAATGTTTGATCTTTGTGCAACATTTTGTATTCTTGTACTTCATCAAAGATAAGTTCCTTAGCTACCACTACAGCTTCCGCATTCAAATATCCTTTCCAGACATTCGCTTCATCATATAACGAATAGTATCGTGATCCATTTGAATGATTGTAATATCCTTTCGCTAAATAGGTTTCGTTGAACAGATTATCCGTTGTATCTTTTTTCACCCAGTTAAAACTGCTCCACAAGCTGTAGCCTTTTTTAGTGATTGTCACGTATTTTCCATAAGATATATATGATCCTTGAGCAGGACCGAAAGGCTTTAAAAACAATGTTGCTTCATCATTTCTACGATTAACCAGTCCTTGTAAAATTTGCCCACCTGCATATATATATCTTTTCATTTCATTTGCAGCGCTTGTCCAGTTTTTACTATTTATATATATAAGTAATTGTGATCCTGCAAGAATGTACGGACCTAAATTAAAGTGAAAACTAACTAATGCATCGAATTGATTTTGATTAAGCTGAACTGTAGTATATTGGAAAATACCAATTGCATGTGTTTTTATATCTTCATCTAAAAATGCATTGGCTTGTGCTTCAGTAATAGTCATCCCTGCATAGACACCTTTTGTATGCCCATAACCGATTGTCCAGACACCTACAGAGTCTTGATAAGCAATTAATCGTAATCCTTCCCATTTTTTGATTAAATTTCTTCCTTCTTGTGAAATTTTCATATTCTCATTCGCCATTTTCTTCCCCCTTTTCTTTTCATTCGTCTGTTCTGAAAACTTTACTTTAGTTGTAAAAATTTTTTAAAATGCGCGATGATCAATCCAACCTAGACTTGGAATATAATAGTAGCCACCTTTTTTCCCTGTTGCGCTTACTTTTTTTCCAATGTGATCTTTCGTGTTTCCTAACGAAGCAACCCCTTGATACCATGGTACCGGGTTAATTTGATAGCCTCCATTTTTGATTGTTAGCGCCTGAGTGATTTTTTCCACTGTATCCAGTGCCTTGTAATCAATCCAGCCCTTTAAGTCTGGTGAATAGTAGTATGCTCCTGCTTTTTGGGTCAGTAAAACTACTTTTCCCATATGATCTTTAGAATTAGTTACTTTTACATAACCACTCATTCCCCAAGGAAGGGTATCAATTGTATATTTTTGATCCTTATGCAACATTTTGTATTCTTGAATTTCTACTGTTACTCTTTGATTTGCCATTTATTCTTCCTCATTTCTTTATCGATTAAATTTTAATTTTAGTAATATTTTTTTAGAACGCACGATGATCAATCCAGCCTAGACTTGGAATATAATAGTAGCCACCTTTTTTCCCTGTTGCACTTACTTTTTTTCCAATGTGATCTTTCGTATTTCCTAACGAAGCAACCCCTTGATACCATGGTACTGGATTAATTTGATAGCCGCCATTTTTGATTGTTAGCGCCTGATTAATTTTTTCCACTGTATCCAGTGCCTTGTAATCAATCCAGCCCTTTAAGTCTGGTGAATAGTAGTACGCTCCTGCTTTTTGGGTCAAATGAACCACTTTCCCCATATAATCTTTTGAGTTAGCTAATTTTTTATAGCCCTTGGTTCCCCACGGCAATGTGTCAATGGTAAATGTTTGATCTTTGTGCAACATTTTGTATTCTTGTACTTCATCAAAGATAAGTTCCTTAGCTACTACTACAGCTTCCGCATTCAAATATCCTTTCCAGACATTCGCTTCATCGTATAACGAATAGTATCGCGATCCATTTGAATGACTGTAATATCCTTTCGCTAAATAGGTTTCGTTGAACAGATTATCCGTCGTATCCTTTTTCCCCCAGTTAAAACTGCTCCACAAGCTGTAGCCTTTTTTAGTGATTGTCACGTATTTTCCATATGCTATATAGTCTCCTTGTGGAGGCTTAACAGATGGATTTTTAAAACTATTTCCTGGTGCATGGAGAATACATTTCACTGATCGTGTTGCCGAAAGTCCTGTATAATTGCTTCCGTTATATGCATATGTGACCCTACCATTTGCTGAAGCATTTTGTTCCACTGCATAAATAACGCCTTTTTCTGTATCTGTATAATCTACAACAGATACATGACCATATGCATTCCAGCTATTTCCATATTCAATAACCAAATCTCCAGGTACTGGAATATATTTAGAACCTGGGTTATATCTTGTTAAACCGGGTGATCCTTCCGGAATATATTGTGCACCGCCATTCCCTGCTGCATAAACTCGCGGCCATCCCATTGTAGGGTATAATCTTGCTTGAGGAAGTTCGACACACTGGTAACGTGTATTAAAATTTCCACCATTTGAATACACCGCAACCCCCTTACCTTGTAACCACTGACTTCCTGAAATTAGAACTGTTCCTTCTGCTGCCATATTTATCCTCTCCCATCCTTTGTTACGATCAATTAATTATTCTTAAAATGGCCATTTATCAATTAATTGAATAATGTAATTATAACGATGAATAGTAGTAGCCACCGTTCAAATTTCCATCAAAATGCTATCGAAATTCTTCCACATACTCTCTTAAATACTCTGATTTTTAGTTTCTACATATTTTTTACAATATTAAGAATAGCTGTTGGCTCATTTTTTTCGTTTAAACCAGCGATCACCAAATGTTCTCGATCTTTTGTTTCAATAAACGGAGCGAACAACTCATAGACAGCTTGAGGGCTAGTACAGGTTCTAGCGGCGTAAAAAGTTGAGGCTTCTTTCACCAATTCAAGACTGACGATAGCCACGCGTTTTCTCGGTTGGTTTGTTTTCATGTTTTTCTCCTTAATAATTGTTGTATGTGGTTCTTAGAAAAATGCCAATTAATAGTCTTCTGGTAATAGCATCGTTTGATGACTATGATCATCGATCGCCCATAATTTTTTAATTTGGAAATCAGCTATCTTTTTCTTTATGGTATAAGTATGATAATCAATGAAAAATGGTTCTTCTTGTCGATGAATCACCTCAATTGCTTGGCGTTGATTATCTGGATTGAACTCAAAGATTTGTAAGTAGTCTAATTCTGTTTTTACTTCACTTCTTTTTTTGTCGATTAATTTCCAGCAATATAATTGGATTTCTTTTGGTACTTGTTCATTCACTCCTCTCGTGATGTAACGATTTTCTTTATTATCAAACAATTTATTTCCTCCTTAAAACACAAAAATAGATCAACCACTATTTAAGATGATTGATCTTCATAGATATAATATATAATTATACTCTCAGTAAGTTCATACTAAACTACTTTTACAGTTATTCAAACGCTATAATACGTTTTGCAAAAAGTTTAATTTCGGCTAAATCACTTTCCGAAGGTGTCAAGTTTATTTTTAGTGACTCTATCATTTTTTTTGCTCCACATCTCACTAGTTTGTCCTCAAAAATATCTACAGCTTTACAATAATATTCCCCATAATCAATATCTCCTGAACCACAAACTGCAAACTTTTTTTCTGAAAGATGTATATCTTCTAAACTTTCAAAAATGTCCTCTGCTTCATAGGGAATAACGCCTAAATCATAAGTATACATACAAAAAATGATTTTATCATAGATTTTGATATCATCTATATCTATACTATCTATTTCAAATATGTCCACAGTATCAACTGTTTCAGATAATAAAGAAAATAATTTATCAGCGATAATTTCATTATTACCAGTAATCGATGCATATAAAATAACTACACTTTTCATAATTGACCTCATTTAATTTTATAGTAATTTTTTTGAGAAGAAAGTAATAAAAGTGACTCTACAGTTTTTTTCAACTTCTCTTGCTGATCAACTTGTTCCCAAGTATACTTATTGTTGCCAAAATGTCCATATGTGGCCGTTTCAGAAAATACAGGTTGATCTAAATGTAATTGTTTAATTATTCCGCGAGGAGTTAAATCAAAATTCATTTTAACTGCTTCTGCAATAATTTCTTCAATAGCCTCGGCAGTTCCAAAAGTATTAAGCACTACAGAAATTGGGGTTTCTAAACCAATCGCATAAGCAAGTTGGATTTCACATTTTTTTGCTAACCCTGAAGCAACTATATTTTTCGCAATATAACGAGCCATATAAGCTCCAGATCTATCAACTTTTGTTGCATCCTTACCAGAAAATGCTCCTCCCCCATGTGATGAAAAACCTCCATAGGTATCTACTATAATTTTCCGTCCAGTTAATCCGGCATCACCTTGTGGTCCACCAGTCACAAATTTGCCACTAGGATTAATATAAAATTTAGTATTTTCATCTAAAAGACCATTTGGAATTACAGGATTAATTACGTGTTTAATCATATCTTGTTCCATAACTGTCTTATTTACATCCTCAGAATGCTGAGTGCTGACTACAATCGCTTCAATCCTCTTTGCTTCCCCATTTGAATCATATTCAACAGTCACTTGGCACTTTCCGTCTGGTTTCAGATAATCTAATATGTTTTCTTTCCTCACAATACTAAGTCTTTTCGCAATTCTATGGCTCAATGCAATTGGTAATGGTAAGTATTCGGGTGTTTCATTAGTAGCAAAGCCGAACATCATTCCTTGATCTCCCGCTCCAAGTTTATCATTATTTTCATTAGTCAGTCCTTGGGCAATATCAGGTGACTGTTCATCTAAAGCCACTAAAATAGCACAACTATCGCCATTAAAACCTAGTAGATTCTCGCTATAGCCAATAGATTTTATAGTTTCTCTAGCTACATTTCGATAATTAACATTCGCATTCGTAGTAATTTCTCCAAAAATTAGAACTAAACCAGTTGTAACAGCTACTTCACAAGCTACTCGCCCATTAGAGTCCTGTTCTAGAACTGCATCCAAAATTGCATCACTGATTTGATCAGCAATCTTATCGGGATGCCCTTCTGTTACAGATTCGGATGTAAAATATGTTTCCTCCATAATAATATCCCCCTTTTAGTAAAAAATATTTGATTGTGAATCTATAAACATGTATAATCACCTTATAAGAAAGGAGATGATTTTATTGACAGCAAAATTAGACACAAAAAATGAAATCAATATTTTAAGTATTAGAAAAGAGATTGCCTTAACCGATTTTGATGAGGTATATGCAGAACTCTTCTCTAAAGTCGCAGATGAAAAATATACTGTTGTTGGCAGCCCTTTAGTAGTTTACCATGATGAGGAATTTAATCCTGAATCCAATGACACCGAGTTAGCTATTCCCGTTGCAGAAAAAACTGGGGAAACTCGAGTAATCCCTGGTGGAACATATGCCTGTATCATTTGTAAAGAAGACTTTTCACAATTGCCCAAATACTATGAAAAGTTAGTTAATTGGATACATGAAAATGAATATACTATTTTAGGTAAACCTTTTGAACAGTATCTTGAAGAATCTGAAAACAAAACTATTGTTGAAATAAACTTCCTAGTGAAATAAATCAGTCAAATTAATTTATTTTTCTATCTGAATACTTTGTCAGACCATAATAGAACAGATATGAAAAAACAAAAGTTATTGTTGAGATAATAATCACATTTAATGTAATTTCAATTGATGTCAAAGTGGTTATTATCTCTACTAGTATTCCCAAAATAATAAATTTTACCACAGTAACTCTACTTAACTTGCTTACAACGATAGCCCCTAGAGGTGCTACTATGGTTACAATTGGTATGGCTAGTGGAAAATTAAGCATAGCCTCACCTGCTAGTGAACCTGCAAAGATAAAGCGACATGTTAAGCCGATGATAGAATTGATAGCCATAATAATGTCAGAGGTGGGATTTATTACTTTTTCATCAAGCTTGTATAGTATTGTGATGATAGAAAATGTAAATATATCAATCCCTGTTCCTAAAATTGCAGAAAAACTTCCCCCTACAACACCTACAATAAAGAGGACAATCATATCATTTTTTGAAAAATTAGATATCACTTCTCTATATTTGTATCTTCTTTTCAATACAAAATTATTAATAAACAGTGCTACTCCAAATGAAGTAGTCATTAATGTAAATAACAATTTCATCATCGATGGAGAAATAAAGGGAACAATGAATATATTAGAAAAAATTATCCCCACAAATCCCCCTAATGAACTGAATAACACGACTTTTTTTTCAATTTTTATCTTTCTTAAAAGAATAGATATACTTGCAAATGTCATACCAAACGACTGAATTGCAAAACCAAAATCTCTGGCTTCTGCTGGAGCCATTTCTAATACTTTACTAAAAACTGGAAATGAAATAGCCCCCCCCCCTACCGGTGCAAACCCCGAAACAAACCCACCAAATATCATTGTAAGAGGAATTGGGAAATGAGTTAGATATCGATCGAATCCTACCTTCCTCATAATAAATGTAGCCCATATTATTAAAAGAACAATATACATCGCGGCCCATATTTTTCTCTCCCTTTTTGCATAATAATCATTTAGCTCCAATTACTTCATCCTTCTTCCTACTAAATATTCATACAAGTTGGGAGGTGTCATACAATCCTCAGCTTCCCAAATTTGATAGTTAGGCAAGATTTCAAAAATATCCCTATCAACATTCAACGGATCTTCATACTCTTCCTCTGGCATCACACATAATGTATCATGATCGCGCTTCATAACAAGCTGCCCATCTTCTTCTAGAAGGTAAATAGCATCCCAATCCACAATATCATTTTTATATTCATAATAATTCAACCTTACGATGATATCGTTTTTACTTTTTCTTTCACAAACTTCGATATCTGAATCTAATACTCTTTTTCCTCTATCAATACTATTCCGATAACCAAAACAATTAGTAACAAAAATTCCTCCTGGTTTTAGGTATCTAGATAAAAATTGAAGTGATCTATTGTAATCATACATACTAATTGGAATGAATAATAAAATTACAACATCAAATTTTTCCTGTTCTCTAAGGCAATTTTCAATATTATCTGGAATTAAAAAATCACATTCATGCATCTCCACTTCTACTCCATGACTGTTGATATACTCTGATGCCATTTGCACGGAAAGTGCATCTCTTTCTAATCCCACAACATCGTAGCCAAGTTTGGCCAAATCAACTTCATGTCTTCCAGTCCCAGCCCCTAATGAACATACACGCTTGCCTCCTGATTCGAGATGTGTTTGAATATAATCATGTAGTATAGGATCAAATGTATCGTATTGTAAATATTTATCCCTAAATAAATCTAAACATTCAATTACTCCTTTGGGATAACTTACTTCCCAACTATCCATTGCTTTTCTTCCCATTAATTATCTTCCTTTCCATAAACAGTAATTTCACCATTTAAATAAGATACTTTAATTTTTTCTAACTTACTATTTTCAAAGAAAACTTTTCGTACAATTTTTGGTAAAATATATTTTCTACAATTTTTTAAATAAAAATTAACTGAATCTTCCGAATATTCCGAACTTATTTTTTGTAAATACACATATACGGATTTATCAAGTTCAATATCCATCTTTCGTTTTTTCATCATTGTGCTGCAAGCATCCCTAATAAAATTTAGTATAACTTCTCGAATCTCATTCATAGATGCTTCTCTAAATTCAATCACATCATCCATAAATAAATATAATTCTGAAGTAAGTTCATCCTTAATATTATTGTCGTCGAATATTATTATCACATCTTTAAATGATACAAGCTCACCGCTAGCATCTATTGCATATCCATATTCCAAAATTTGTAAAATAAATCTTTTGATATCATCATGCGCGAAAACAATATCATGAAAAACTAATATTGTTCGAGAATTATTTTTTATCTTATCTAGTAAAATCCCTCCATTTTCACTTCCCGAGTATCCTGGCGGTGGTCCCAATATCTTGGATAAACTGTGCTTTTCTTGATACTCTGCTAAAAAAATATTAATTACATTATTGTATGATAATTTTTCACTTAATGTAGATAAAGTCAATTTTTTCCAATATTTTTCCTTCCCTAAAAAACATATATTACATTTAGTCGAATCGTTCACATCTAAAAAGAAGGCTGGTTCCAATATGTTCATTAATTTAGAAACAACATCTTCTTGGCTCTTCATAGCTTCATTTAAAGTATGTCTTATATCTGTTAAACATGAATATATATTTTTCCCATTATCTATAATATTTTCTTTATTTAAACCTATTACTTCAATATCTTTTAAAGATACATCAGTTTCATTGTTCATATTACTATTTACTCCCAATTCATCCATTAAATCTATTGCTTTATCAGGAAATTTTCTATTCGGGAATATTTTGTTTGCCATCTTAACTATCTCATGAACTACTTCGTTTGAATAATATACTTTATGATAAGCTTCAAAGTACTTTTTTATTTTTACTAGCAATGCTTCTGTCTCTTTTTCAGTAGGTTCTAATACAATTATATTATCAAATCTTCTAGACAGTGCTCGATCATTTTGCAAATACAACTTATATTCAGATGTTGTAGTAGCCCCTATACACTTAATTTCCCCTCTGGCCAAAGCGGGTTTAATAATATTAGAGAAATCCAAATTACCATCACTGCCCGCACCAACTATTGTATGAATTTCATCAATAAATAAAAGGATATTTTTATCAGAAATACTACTAATTAATTCTGTTACTCGTCCTTCAAACTCTCCCCTGTTGGAACTACCCGCTAACATCTGAGAAATATCTAATTGTAAAATTTTCATATCTTTCATTTTTTCAGGTACTTTTTCTTTAGAAATAAGATACGCGAGCTTTTCAACTATTGCAGTTTTACCAACCCCAGCTTCACCTAAAAGCAATACATTATTCTTTTTCTTCCGAAGAATTACTGATACTATTCTATTGATTTCATGATTCCTACCAATCACCGGATCTAAGTTGTTTTTCTTGGCCGACTCAGTAAGATCTTCACAATATGGGAATACGTTATTGGATTCTTCAATTTTATTTACATCATTAACTTTACTTTCACTCTCTTTGCCTCGGGGCTCGCCTAAATAAATTTGGAAAAGTCCCAATATAAATTTTTCTAAAGTAGTATTCGGCTTGCATTCCTTTATATAGCGAAATAATTCATTATCGATAATTATTGTAGAATCAGTTTTAGAACTAGTTAAAAACTTGTTTTCCTCCTGTAATTCATTAAGTCTGCATAATCGTCCAAGTCCTAAAGACTTACTACTGTATTTATCTTGATATATGAAAAGGATGTCTTCTACTTTTAAAAATATCTTGCCTCTATTTAAAATATAACTTTGGCTATCCATTAAAAGTTCATTCAATAAATGATCCTCAAATTTTCGGATAATTCTCACCTCTTTCAAAAATATCTACTATTTTTTTATTAAAAGATAATTTCATTCCTATATAGGTTAATGAAAAACCAAAAAGCATTCCTAACAATATACCAAACTCTGAAAAAATAATTGAAAAAATATGAGAACTTCCGACACCAATTATCCAATACATTAGAAATACCATGTACAAAGGAGTTTTTACATCTTGAAATCCCCGCATTACCCCAGCTAACATGACAATGAGGTTATACACACACAATATTAGACAGACTATAAAGAGAAATGCTTGAGAGAGAAAATAAACTTCTGATCCATAACTTTGTCTCCCTATAATTAAAAATATCATCCACTTGTGAAAGAGTAAGATCGATAGTACAGAGAAAAAATTATAAGCTAACGAGATTAATTTCATTGATTTAATTCGTCTAAAAAACAATAATTTATCCTCTTTTTTTACTGCTTCTCCAGTTTTTACCGTAAGAATTTGAGATACTCCTACTGGATACATATAAAATAGATTTAACCAATTTATTGCAACTCCAAAAGCAATTACTGCGTTGCTTCCATATTTAGCTAGTAATATATTTCCATATGCAAAAATTAAATATTCTGAAAAGAATATGATTCCTGTTGGGATACCAAACTTAAAATACTTGAAAACAATTGATAATTTAAACTCAGATAATTGTAAGATATCTTCTTTCAGCTTACCCTCTTTACTAATTTTTATAACTACTAAAAATAAAATTAAAGCAATCCAATTTGTTAAGCTGGTAGAATATGCACTCCCTAATACACCAAAACCATTAAAATTTCCAAAACCAAAAATAAAAATAAAGTTTAGAATTGTATCCAGAATCAGTGAAAAAATTGAAATTGAGATAGTTAACTTAACCTTATCAAAACAGCTTAATACATTTCTCAACAATAAGAATAGAACCCATGGAAATACACCTGGCATTAATCCTAATAAATACTGAGCAGTTAATTGAGTCAACTCAGAATTAGCATGGGTTACATTAAGAAATTTACTAGTAATTAAGACATAGGCTACCATCAAAATTGTTAGAAGAATACTGACAAAGTAACCACTAGATATAATTTTCTTTACTTGATTGTCTTTATTATTACTAATCAGGATAGTCACTGATAAAACTACTCCCATACAAAACAAAAGACCTAAGTTATAAATTGATGATCCTAATAAACCAGCAGCTAGTCCAATTTCACTACAGCGGCCCATCATTATTGAATCGAAAAGATTTAATAATACTTGTGATAGCTGTGCAATTCCTAAACCTAGCCCTAAGGTTGCAATAGATTTTGTCTCTTTTAATATTGTTTTACTCACTATCTTCATATTGTTCAACTTTCGTTGTTTGCATCATCCCAACCTGAACTTCACGTTTTTCTTGAATAATAGCATCTTTAAGTTGAGCAAATTTATTTTCTGTCGAGCTATAACTATGAACAATAAACTCAGTAAATCTCTTATTTTTAATTTTTGCAGTCATGTGTAAAATACCCATTTCTTCTGGTAAATAACCTAGTTGTACGCCCGTTTCTTCAAAATACATATCAATGATGTCATCATCTGCTTCACCTGTTCCAGAAATAATTGAGATATTCTTTAAATTACTGATCCCTTCCATAGGAGAGTTTAATACATCTGAAACAAGATATGGGTTAACAGGCTCTTGAAATAATGGATGATATATTTTAGCATCTTTAGAAAACAACGATGTAAATAAATCCATATTATTCGATTCCCAAGCCACTCCTGCTAGTTCAGCTAAATCTTGTGCCTTCTCTACTTCAATACCTTCAATATGACTAAAAGTCTTTCCTTTATTTTCACTCTCAACTATCTCATAACCAAATACTTCAAATCTAGTAAACTCAAACTCTTTAATGTATGCTGTAATAATCATTTTTCCTTGATATTTTGGAACATAACCACAGTTAAAACCAGTATCAATGAAACTCATTTTTATAACATCATCAACACCTTCACCAGCTCCACTAATATGTTCGTATCCAACATATTCACTAACCCCTTTTACATTACAATTCAAGATATTTACAATTGTTTTGGGTGACACCTCTTCTGGAAAAAAAGGATGCTTAATTACTGCATCTTCGGAAAATAATTGTGTAAATTCTTCACCTCTATTATTTCCCCATGCTTCACCTAATAAATTAGCCATTTCTTTTGTAGTTCGTTTTTTTTTCATACTTTTTCATCTCCGTTCAAATTTCAACTATGTCATAACCATATGCTTCTAGATAATCGACCTGACAGTTTTTAACATTTACACGAACATTCATAACTCCTCGTTTGCTTGGTTCATATCCAATCAAATCTCCTGTTTCAATAAACTTAAGTTCTAAAATGTCATTTTCTCCATGACCACTGCCTTGAATAACATCATATCCGTATAGCTCAGTTGTTCCTTTCACATTACAGTGCATGATATCAATCACTACTTCTGGCTCAAATGGTTCACTGAACAACACGTGTTTGATTAAAGCCTTCTCTGTAAACAGTCCCAAGTATTCAGAACTCATATTACTTCCCCAAAAATTCGCAATTGTTTGAGCCAATTCGATTGAAGTTCTTTTTTCTATTCTCCTATCAAATTTCTCCTGTCTTTCTTTAATTCTTTTAGTCTTTCCACCCAAAATTCTAATTTTACTAATTTTATGCTTTTTAATTTCAAATTCCATGCACATAATACCGACATAAGAAATATCAGGAACAAGTTCCCCACTATCAACAATTTCAATATAAACCTTATCTCTTTTTCCATTACCATTTCCTGATTTAAGTTCTATTTTTTCAATTTGAGTTGTCCCAGAAACTGCTGTGTTCATTACTTCCATTGCATCAAGTGGAGAAATTGGTATTTTAAAATACGGATGATATATTTTAGCATTTCTATGAAATAATTTTAAAAATTCACTTAATCCATTATCTTCCCAAGAACTTGTTAACTTTTCTAGTAATTCTAATGAAGTATTTTTTACTTGCATTTTTTCACCCTCTCTAATAACATAATTTCTATCATTTCCGTATCTTCAAAATCAACATAGAAAATTTGATGCTCCCCTATTGTTGGTAATCCTAATACTAAGGGGGAAAGATTACTTTCTTTTTCACAAAATATGGTAATTGGTATATTCAAAGCCGATGCCCAACCAATCTCAATTAGTACTCCATCTGATATATATTTTGAAATAATTACAACCATATGACTTGAATTAGATACCCCATAAAAATCAAGAGGGGTACACTCAGAAGGTGACATAATTGTTCGCCCCCAGTTTTCTCTATCAATAGCTAAAAACACTTCGTATCTTTGTGAAATTAAACACTCTTGTATTCTACTAATTTTTGTCGCAATATCAGTGTGCATTAATCCAGTTTCCTTATTTAAAGAATTAGTTATCGGCGTTGACAGAAAGATTTTGTCCAACTTCTCCCTCCTTAAAATATTTCAAACATATTTTTTCGTTACTCTCAATCAAATTTAAAACATCTCTAGGACGCTTTCTTTTTTTTCCTACTACAAATTGCGAAGTCTTTGGATTATTACTAATTCCATCTTTAGAGTATGCTAAAACATCAGATGAACCTGGGCTAATGACACTGACAACGGGAAGCACTTGGCTTATAATTTCAAGACTTTCTCTTGTGGATATAATAATATGACACCATGGAATTTGTTTTTTTATTTTCTTAAGACACTCAATAAATTCTTTATCCGAAATTGGAAATTTATTATCATAACCAATTATTCTAGGTACTGAAATTAATATGTTGCATTTATATTTTCCCCGTAAAGAGATTGCATGGCTAACTAAAGAATCTATATCTTCATCAACAGGGGCTAACCCTAATAAGATTCCAATATTAATTGTTGTAAATCCGCTTTTTAGCCATCTCTCTGGTGTATCTAATCTAGTATTGAAGTTCGACTTGGGTATAAGAGAGTCTGTCCTTCCAAAATATTTATGATAAACCTTTTCATTATAGGTCTCTTGAAAAATTGAAAGTCCTAATTTATTAGGGTCTACTGTATTTTTATAAAATGAAGCAATTTCTGTTTCACTTAGTGAACCTATATTTATTAAAACTTTTTGAAATCCCATATCTAATGCTTTATTTATGGTCCACTGAACTTTATTTAGATTCTTGTTCCTGTATTCACCACTCAAATACTCACCTGACAAAATCATAATTGATGAAACTTTTTCTTCTTTCAAAATTAAGATTAGTTGCTTCTCAATGTCCTTCATAGTTCCATCAATCCGCAACAAATTTGAATTAGAACATCTCATATTACAAATAGAACAATTAGAGTCACAATAGTTTGAAATGTACAATGGTAATGCCGCTTCTATCACTTTTATCATACTTTATGACTTTCTTCTTCAAACTCATAAAACCGTTCTGGTAGTTTATCTCTTAGAGAACAACCCCAAAACTGGCTTAGTCCTCTATTTGAAAATGAAAAAAAGGTTTTTGAGATATTATCGATATAATACATTCCCTCTTTTGTGATTTCTAAACTATCCGTTGTTAATTTAACGTATCCTAATTCTTCAAGCCTGGTTATCTCATATTTGAAAGTCTGATCTAGTCCAATGCCAAAAGTATTTTGATAAACATCTAGTGGAATAGTTAGACATCTTGCTCCTAAAACTAAATACCTTGACATCGCATCATTTATATCCCATTGCTTACCCATTAAAATTGGCATTTTATTAGACTTCATAAGCTCAATATACTTTTTTGGATCATGTATGTTTGCCCATGTAAATCCATTGAAACTTTCTGAGAATGCTCCCGCTCCAAAACTCAAGTTATAACTTTGAGCAGCTCCCCAGAGATCTCTGATCTGTCTATTTTCATGCCCTTTTTTTGAGTAGTCTGGTTGGGCAACATGAACGAAATCATTATTAGTCAAAAAAGTATTGATGTAATAAAACATTTCTTTTTCAATTTTTTGTTGTTCTTTGATTTGTTGTATTGATTTTAATTGTCTAACTTCTGGATCTAAAGCATATACACTTAACCCTTGTATTCCCAAATCGACTGCCATCTCAAGATCTTTCCTTAGATTATCAATACTTTGTTCTGGCAAATTATACATAATATCGCAAGCTACTGTATTAAAACCAACACCTAATGCATCTGATATAACTTTTATATTTTTTTCTGGAATTTGTAATAATCCTAATTTTTCAATATTTTCTTTTTGAAATGATTGAATTCCAAATGATACCCTATTAATTCCCGAATCTTTAATTTGTTCGAGATATTTATTGTCAACAGTATTTGGATGACATTCTAAAGTAATTTCACAATTTGAAGCTAAATTATAACTCCAATTAATTACTGACAATATTTTTTCTACATGATAAGGTGATAATAAGCTTGCTGTCCCTCCACCAAAATATATGGATGTTACAATGCTTTCTTTTGAAATTTTATGGTGAGAATACGTTGATATTTCTTTAATAAGCATTTCTACATATTCATCCAATTCTCTTTGATCTAATTTTTCATGTGTAAATGGACACATACTACAAATAAATTTGCAATAAGGTATATGAACATATAGTGTAAGAGTATCACTTAGTTTGGGGATTTGTTCATTCTGTGACCAAATGTTTTGTGTATTAAAATTTGATAAATCTAAGGGATAACACCATGTATAACAATCTCCTCTTTTATCATAGTCTAAAATTTCAGAAGAACTATACTTGTTCATTAAGTTGTTTCCTCCTTTTCTTTTCTTAGATCAATTATCCTTTTTGTTTTTCCTCTTTGTGTAACATAAATTTCTGATCTATTGATCTCAACTCTAAACCTTAATGCTCCAGCTTCTTTTGCACTATTCAAGTCTTCCGATGATTGCCACAAGCAATTTTGCACATCATTTTCTAGAACAGATACATTTTCTGGTGTCTCTGTTAATTTAATTTTAACTTTAATTTCTTCTAATCCAGGTACAATTGTTGAAATATAAATTTGATAGTTTTCAATTTCTCCTAACTTCTCTTTTAGAAGTTTTTCGATTTGATACGCTAAAATAGTTACTCCATCAAATATATTAAATGCATCTCCTGCTCTTCCTATGCTATGAACTAATGGATAAGATTCTCCACAAGAACAATTTGACGCCTCAATCTCAATAATATCTCCTAGCTTGTACCTAATTAGAGGTGTCCCAATTTGATAGAGAGAAGTAATAACAGCTTCGCCAATTTTGTTTCCTTTTTTTGTGGGAGCTACGCCAGGAATGTCAAGTAATTCTAAATAGAATACATCATCAAAAAAATGAATTCCCTTATGCTGTTTGCAATCACCTCCTAAACCATCCGTTTCTTCACTTCCATAAAAGTTAAAAGGATAGACATTGAAATAGTTCTGTATGAGATCAATCCCTTCTTTGGTAACTGGCTCACCAGCTAGAATCACAGACTTTACGAATGGTAATTCATTTATATTTCTTACCTTCAGCATTTGGATTATTACCAAAACTCTTGATAATGATGTACAAATTACTGTAGGTTTAAAATTAAGAATAGACTCCAAAAACGCTTCATTCGAAATCGAAATCCCAATAGGTATTGATTGGATTTTTAATATTCTTGCTGCTTCAAAAACTAAATATCCAAAGTGAGCCATTTCAAAAGGTTGACCTATCATTATAGAGTCGGAACATGTTACTTTTGCCATTTTAAGAAGTTCTACTAACTTTGAAATTCCTCGATCAGTATCTTTTTCATCTCTATAAATGACTTTCGGTTTTCCAAGGGTTCCACTACTGCTACTTACCCTATACGGTCGAACTGTACTTGGAATCATCTCCTTACTGTTCAAAGTAATCTCTTCAGCAGTCAAAAGAGGTAATTTTGAAAAATCTTCAAATGTATTTATAGAATTTATATCATGACCTTTATACTTATCATTATAAAAAGAAGAATTTTGGTATGTAAATTCAAGTATCTTTTTTACTTTTTCAAAATTATCCAAATTCATTATTTCCCTCCATATCGTCAATTAAATTCATAATTTGATTACAAACAAAATCGATAATTTCTTTACCCATTTCTTTCGTTGCTCCTGAAGAACTTGATAAAGATCCTGTTTTACTAACATTTTTTTGCATTATCGGATACGAATAAAATGAATTCTCTATACCCTTATTTTCTACACTTTCTTCTACGTCAACTGTATCTGGATTTATCACCATCTGAATAGACGTTTCAACCATTCCTGCGTGCTCAAGACTCCAATTTACAAATTTTCCATTAGTAACAATCGAAATAAAACTATCTGGAAGTACATCCCACCAATTCAATGCCATTATTTTAATTCCATTCAGTTGCCTATCCTCCTTAAGCTGTTCGATTGCCTCAAAAATAAAAGCTAGGTTCTCGTAGTGACCATTTAAAATAAGAATTTTACTAAAACCGTTTTTTTTATATGATTGGATCAATTCTTTAGTTAAAACCATAAAGGTATTCACAGAAAGATGAATATTTCCCATGAAACTATCTCCTCCTCCACTATTTGGAAGAGATCTAGTTGAATAAATTACAGGCGGAGCAACTAGATGATTACATCTTTCGGCTATTTCTAAAGAAATGCTTTTAGCAATATCTACGTCTACAGAAAGAGGCAGTCTTTGCCCATGCTGCTCTATACTTCCAAAAGGAATAATCAGCCATTTATCTTTGTGCTTTTCTAGTTCTTGTGTCTTTAAATTAGCTAGTTTCATCTTCTACCTCCAGTAATCATATTTATATTGAGAAAGGCTTTGGATGCTTTTAAGTCCATAAAAGTATAATGAAGAACATAGACCTGTTGCATTTGCACCAACTGCCAAATAATCTTCTATATCTGAATTCTTCAAGACTCCCCCAACTCCAATGATTTCACCATTATATCCATTTTGCCGAATTTCATTTATAGCATGCAAAACAATTGGCTTTATCGAAGCCCCAGAGTAACCCACCTCTTCGATTTTACCGTTAACAATAGAGCTTGCTTTAAATGCATCACTTATGCAAATTGTTGAAATTCCCTTTTCACTTAAACTACTGACTTGTTCTAAATAGTTTTGATCAGCAGTAAGTTTTACAGATAACTTAAGATTAGTTTCATTAATTATAGCGCTGGCTAGTTCATGAATAGAGGAACTACCTGTATCATTGGGGCATACGCCTCCTAGCTCTATCGCAGAAACCCCTAAAGCTTCAATTGATTTAGCCATATAAACTATTTCTTTCTCGTTCCTTGCAAATATACTGGGAACAATGTTTTTTTCCAATCTCACTAATTTCGAAATAATAGACAACCATTGATCAAAAGTTTTTTGTGAATACATAGTTGTATTAAATAGGCTTAGATCTTTTTTTACTATTTTCCCTGATAAACTTTCCTCGTTACAGATTGTCTTTGTCACAACAATTTGTGCTCCATAATCAAACATTTTTAGTATTTTATCTAAGCTATCACTAAAGTTATTTGAAGAGATTACTATTGGATTAGATATTGGGAATCCAAGAATTTCTTTTCTTTCACTACTTTTCAACTGGTAGTGACCAGCTTTCTGCTACACTTAACGGAATATCAATACTATTTTGATACATATCCATAACCATCATCCCTTGATGGAAAACTTCATGAGAAATAATATTAACAAAATGAATTTCAGCAGGAATATTCATATCAAACCAAAAAATTTCTTCTCCTACTTGATCAGATATGCATATTTTCTTGAGTACTTCATCAGATTTCATTAGTTTTTCTTTTAACTGTTGTTTACTATAATTTTCACTTTCTTCGAATTTTTCTGATACTTCTGAAAAATCCATCACTTTTGTAGCAAAAGCATTTGAATAAGCTTCTAAAACACTCGCCATCTCTAAAAAATGCTTAGAATATGTGTTTAGACCAGGTCTCTTCCAAAGTCGATTCAACTCTGATTCAGGTAATGAGTCCAAAATATCATAAGTTAGTGCACGGTTAGCTAAAAATGTTTGTAACAAGTATTCGTTCATAATTTTATTCTCCTAACTCTTTTTTTATATTATTTAAATGAAAACACAAGTTCTTACATCTATAATTTATCGCCTCTTCATCATAGTCATTTTTCAAATTACAAAATTCACAAATATTTATTGGTAAATTTTTACTATAGTAGATTGACTCTTCTGGAATTATAGTTTTTTGTTTCAAAGTAGTTAACTTTTCAATAACTTTCGTTACACAATCCAGGTCGTATATTGATGCAAGTCTATCTTTACTTTTCCACATGACAGGACATGCCATTATATTTCCATTAGGGGAAATTTTTAAAGTAGGATTATCAATGCAACTACTGAAATTATTATTTATAGTTGATACTAAATTATTCACAGTGTTAGAAGAAATATAAATCTCTTCCTCATCAGCCATCATATTAATTAGCTCATTCTCAATACTATTTAGTTCCTCAACATTTGGTACAATATCAATGTTTTTGATACAATTCCCTTCATGTATCAATGTTGGAAAATGTATTGAGCTAACACCCAAAATCTTTGCCATCTTTATCAAGGAATGCACTTCGTGAATGTTGTGTTTTGTTATTACCATAGAAAAACCTATTTGCTCACCAAAACCTTTTTTACAAAGATTCACAATTCTCCTATACACCTTTTGAAAAACACCTTTTCCACGCATTTTATCAAAACTTTCTTCTTGAGCCCCATCAAAACTAAATTGAAAAAAAACATCTTTACTATAAGTTAGCATTTCTATATAGTCTTCATCTTTCAATAATGTGCCATTTGTTGTAATCAAAACTTTTCCATCTTTAGAGAATTTTTCAATGAGTAATTTGATTTCCGGATACAAAAGAGGCTCTCCACCGGTAAGAACACTATCTGTTCCAAAAGCTGATTTAGCTTTTTCACGAAATAAAATTAAATCTTTAATAGGTAAATATAGATTTCTATAATTATTTCCATTATTAAAACAATGTTTGCATCTTAAATTACACGCTTCAGTTAGTTCAAAATAAATCCGATTTGATTTCATAAAATTTTCTCAACAATTCCTTTCTAGCTTGATAAGATAAGCTGCCCAAAATAGATAGAAGCAAGACCGGCATATACTTTATCCAAATCCTTATAAATGGTTCTTTTATTTATGTGGTACTTATCAGCTAACCAATCATATTTGTCTCCAATATATGATTTTTCAGGAGAAATTTCTTGTTCATTGATATAGAGTTCCGAAAAAATGTTGATTCTTCTAATAGCTTCTCCTTGATTAGATTGTATGCAATTTTTCTTGTATATCTCATATGCGTGATGAAACCTTGAATATATTATGTTCAATTTAGGAGATTTGAGATACATTAAATTTTCAATACTGCTACCCTTCTGACAAAAACAAAATAATGATGCATTATCCTCTTCGGCATATAACGAGCATCTTAGTTTATTATCACCATATCCAATAGCAATATATTGCTTGATCTCTCTATATCTTTGGGAAATATACTTAATGCTCTCAATATTATGCTTTTCAAAGTTTGATTTTTTATTTTGATTAAGAAAATTAATAGCTGACTTCAAACCAACAGCAATTGCTTCTTCAAGCAAAGCCTCATCAAAGGAGTCCCTCATTTATTCTTTCCTCCATTATCTAAAATTTAGAGCATGTTCATGACCATGCTCTTCATCAAAAAATTACACCGCAGATTGCCAACCTGATTTACAATTATTTTTTTTCATAATTTTCTTCCACATACTACAATCACCTCCTCCTACTTGGCTGCCTAGTGACCTCATCATAAAATAGATTTAATTAAAAACATACGCCTCAATTATGCCTTACACTAAATAATAAATAAAAATCCTTTTAAACATTAAATCTTTTTTTTTATTTCCCATATGTTACAATATATATAAAAGGAGTGTATAAAATGATAAATAGTACTATCAATGAATTAAAGGCAATTTCATCAGAAAAGTATAAACAAAATGTTATCAGAATGGGGATTCCTCTGGAAAGCACTATTGGTGTTCCTACTCCTGAATTAAGAAAAATTGCGCGTAAAATACCAAAAGAATTGCGAACAAAGGAAACAGTAAAAGCCTTTTGGGTCACTGGTTATCACGAAGCTAAGATAATTGGTACTTTACTAATGACAAAATTAAATTATTCAAAACAAGAAATAAATTGGTACATGAATAAAATTGAATCTTGGGATCTATGTGATCTTTTTTGTAAATCAGTACTCATTAATTCCAAAGACTTCGACTACTATATTTCTTCTTGGATAACAGATAGCAGACTGTACTATAAACGTGCTGCATTTACACTTATTGCATCTATGTCCACTCATTCGGCTATATCATTAAATGAAGTCAAAAACTATTTAACATTTATTTCAAATAATTCTGATGACGATAGATTATTAATAAAAAAGTCAATTTCATGGGCTTTAAGAGAATTAGGAAAAATTGATGAGCAAGCAAAAGAAGCAAGTATTACAGTGGCTAATGAGCTGCTACTTTCTGGAGACAAGAATAAAATTTGGATTGCAAAAGATGCTTTGAAAGAACTTGAATTGTTGATACGTGTTGAAGGTAGAAGTCGTCTTATTTCTAGTAAATCCAAAATGGGGCAAGAAGCATTATCAACCAATTAAAGCATGCAAAATAAACGGCGTAGGTATCCTTGTTAACCAAGATACTTATGCCCCTTATTCTGCACTATTATTTTTTTTATATAATGATGTCTAATTATAATTTAACGTAATACATCATACTTTCAAATTCTTCTAAAATATCCCTATTTATGATACGGTTCTGCGTATCACAAGTGAATGATATTTGCGAAATCCTATGATATCTATTGACTTCTTCATCTGATAAACTTCTGTAGTCATAAGATATCCTCTAAAATTTTTTAGCTATATTTTTTGCGATAAAAACTAATACAGCCGTACCAGCCATACCACTTACAATTTTCGTATTCTTTTTGAACTCTTTATATAAACGCTCATGCTCTCCACAAAATAGAGTTTTTTTAGAGTAAGTTTCTTTCTTACAGCTAGGAAACTTACATATTCTTAATTTCGATTCATTCATGACTTTCTCCCTCAATTTGATTATTTTTTATACCTCTAATTAAGTCGGTAATTTTATTCGTGATATCTAATGATATCTCATTGAATCTTCCATCATAACCTTTATGCGCATTATCCATAAGCCAAGCTATACTTCTACCACTGTTATCAATTTCTTTTAACAAAATCTGCTCAATAAAAGATTGATAATTAGCCAACGTCGCTAATAATGAATTTTCTTCACCTAATGCAGTGTATGCAATAAGATTCAACTGAACAGCTGAATTTAGATAGCCAATTGAATTTTGTAAAATGTTTTCGATTCTTTTTGCTTCTTTTGTTTTTGTCTTCAAATCTATAAAACTGTTAGCATCTAAATGTATTGAAAACATTAACTTAGCTATTGTACTGTTGCTTATTTTTATAGCTTCTATCAATAATTCTTGCCTTAACTTATCATTTTTAGCAGATAATCCCTCAATCGTAAATTGACGCGCACTAAAAAAACCAGCGTACCTATCATTGTATTGCCCTTGTTCAACACGCTCTACCAGTTTATTTAAATCCTCAATTTTCTCAGTAATTACAGCTAACTGTCCTTGTATTGCTGATAACTCTGGCAGATTACCTAAACCTTGAACAGTCCGTTGGTCAAGTGTAACAAAATTTTGATTTTTGCCTGTCACTGCATCTTTGATCACAGCGTATGTTTCGCCAGTTTTTTTCCTTATACCAAACTCCCACTCACCTGTTTTTAATTTTTCTTTAGTGTAATCTGACAAGTTTGCAACATATTCTATTTTCCTATTTCCAATAAGTTCAGACATTAATTTAGCTTCAGATATATTCCTAAAGATACTCTGCTTAATATTATTATTCAGAAATATTCCTGCTGTTTCTTGAAGGGGAGCCAATGAAAAAGAAGAGAAATCATAATTATATAAATTTTTATCAGTTACATCAATTGTAGTCATTTGATCTATAGGTAAAACAATTTCAAAATCATTCATTCCTATTCTCCTTATCTTTGATATAGATATATTATATCATGTATAAAAAGATACTTTTTGGACAAATACAAAAAAACTACCTAACAAAACTTGTCAAGTAGCTTAGAAAAAATATATCTATTAACTTTGGTCCTCATACCTTTTTTGAAGATAATGGTCGTCCTCTCGTATATGTTTATAAATATAAAATTTCTTCTATATTACAAATAACTAAATAGCTAGCATTCCTACCAGAAAAACGGTCTCCATAGTACAAATTCGCTTGCGATAATATTCTGCGTATCTTTTTCGTTTTGCGATTTTTTCGAAGCTCTAGTAAGTATATTTGATTTATTCAATGTAAATAATTTAGAATAGTATTGAACACTAAAATTACGATAGGAGTTTTGCTTATGTTATCCTTTAATATTGATATCCTAACACTGCCACAGGTTAAAGAACTAATCACTTCTACAGATGACACGCAACACAGTCAAATTCGGGTAAGTAAAGATGGTGAAGTATTTGTATCTAGAACTATTGGATCCAAAGACATAGAGAATCTGCAATTTCGTTATGAAACTTTCGATGCCGGTAATGGTTATATCGGAGAAAAGGCAGCTTCGGATGATCGTTATGTTGAACAAATCTTCAATTTCCTTAAATCTGATTGGGAACATGGTAGAGTTGGATATTTAGATAATCACTAGTTAACATTTTAATAATAGTTAAAAGTTAAAATCTAAATTATTAAAATATTGAAAAACGATTAGAATTAGACTATCCCAGCAATGAGAACAGCTGCTTTTAATCGTTTTTTGAATTAATAATATTTTATAAGATCATTAAGACTTAATTATATCCCTTATTCAGACTATGGTTGTTTTCTGTTAGCATATGGCTTCTTTAATACATGTTGTTCTTCTGCGGATTACGAATGAATGATATTTCAATTCCCTCATTTCCCATTAAGAATCCAACTCTATCAGTAACTAAATATGCTGTTTTCAAACAAACGAAACATCTTTTTAATGACAGTATAACAATTCACTATACTAGTTTTAAACATTTGGAGCAAACTCAAATGAATGATATTATTTACAAAAAAAAAAAACTATGTTATTGTTACTTAAAAAGGAGTTTTGTAATATGATTCGTTTTGCTAATCCTGGATCAGACATAAACCAATTGGTAAAGATATTTAAAACATTATTCTCACAATTATCTGACTTTGATACTTTTGATTTAAATAATATGGCAGATATCATGACTTCAACTCGAATGGCTTCTTCTAAAGGTTATATAGGAGAAGAAGCATTAAAAAGATCTTACTCTATTAAAGATACTAGTAGAAATCCCCTTTATAATCAAGCAAAAATGTATGCTGAGATATATAGGTTACTTGGATGGATTATTTCTAGTGAAAACTCTTCATTGTCCTTTAAGTTCACTTTGTTGGGTTACCATGTTGCTATAGCAGAAAATAATACCATTGATATAGTAAATCAATCATTTTTAGGAATCAATTTTCCAAACAATAATGTCAACGTAAAGTTTACTAACATCTCCGCTCCTTTTTTTTCAATTCTTGAATTTAGTGAGAGACTAGATGGTATAATTCGAAGAGATGAAATTATTGTAGGCCCTTTAAATATGAACAATAGTTTCGATAAAGAAGAAATCAATGAATCTATAGACGTTATCAATCAAATTAGAAAAAATAATCACTATATAGAAGATGAGTTATCGAAAATCTCTAAACTTAACAATTCAATTTCTATAAATACTATGAAAAACTATACTCGTATAATTATTTCTGAGTTAAAACACAGCAATTGGTATACAAGATATGTTCTAAAAAATGATAAAAAAAACTTAGAATACCTAAAATTAACTGAAGAAGGAATTAGCGTACTAAGTAGAATGCAGCAGAAAGTTTATATAACTTATAAGGATTTAAAAGATAAAAATTCTACACAAATATCAGCACTATGTAAGTGGGGATTTACTAACTTTTTGAAAGATTCTAATTTTGAAGTATCTGAAGAATTAATTAAGTTAGAACCTGAGCGTGCTGAAATTGAAAGTTGTTTCAAAACAGATAATATTTTTTTTAATCCTTTTCAGGTTTTATCATTAGAAGAATTAAATAGATATTTTCCCGAATCAAATATTAAAAATACAAGTGGCATACTAAATTTTAGTCTAGGTGATATCTCTGAAATTTACACTCCAAATATAGATAAATTTAAAGTGAAAAATCCGATATATACCGAGCAACAATCCAAAAATAATAGTGAGGAGCTATTAGCAAAAGCTTTGATTGATTGTGATAAAAATGTTAATAATTCTGTTGTACTGTTATTAAAAACGATTGAAACTATGAAACAAAAAGATTTTTATCCACTAATTGCTGATTTATTATCAATAATATTTGATATAAATGCACGACTACCACAAGCCGGAGTTAATAATGAACGATTTGATGTTATTATCGACAGTTCCACACACTCTGTCCCTGTTGAAGTCAAGTCCCCTACTGAAGAACTCATGCTTTCTACAAAATCAGTTCGTCAAGCATTGGAAAACAAAATTATTTTATTGTCTAGAAAACATTATCAGACAACATACAGTATGACTTCGATGGTTGTAGGTTTCAATATTCCCAATGACCGTTCTGATGTTTTTAGATTAATTAATGATATAAAAGAAACATATAATATCAACATTACTTTACTTGATATAAAAACACTTTTAAATACAGCACTAAACTGCATCGAAAATAAGAAAACTTATTTACTTGAGAGTTTAGACAATGCTCAGGGGGTCCTTTACTTTGAAAATATTTAAACCTAAAAAATCAAATAGCTCAACCGACTTGGTAGAAGCTCTTGAGCAATTACTTGAGAACGACTTGCCTTTAGATGAAAAAATACTTAATTTAATTAATTCATTTGAAGATATTACTCTTAAGATAGGAAAAAAAGAACAATTAATAAAATTACTTTTGAATAAATTAAATTACGATATTAATTTTAGTAGAGTTGGTGATAATAATGAAAGATACGACGCCATAATCAAGTTGATAGATAGTGATAAAACTGTACTTGTAGAGATTGAAATCCCTTCAACAGCAATGCTTGACGCTCCAAGAAATTTATTAGATGATGTTGCAGTTTATTGTAATCGATACGATACAACAATAAATAATATCATCCCTGTTGTATTTTGCTGGGCTTACCCTAATAATAGGACAGACTACTGGAATGTTGTAAATGACATTTCAAAAGTAATTGATATTCGCATTAATACAATTTCAGTAGTAGCTCTTGCTTGCTATTATTGGACGGGTTTACCTTTTGATATTAGTTCAAGTGACTTTTACTTAGACACTACCAATAATAAATTAGACACACTAACTACTTCCCTTAAGAAAAAAAATGTTAATATACAAATTTTATCAGGATTTCTATCACCTATAAAGTAAACAAAAAAACACTAGTAGTTGTAACTTAATACAACTACTAGTGTTTTTTTAAACTTTGTTTAATCTATCTTCCGTAATATCAATCCATTTTTTTTCCAGCTCAATACCTATCCATCTTATAAAGTGACCTTCTTTGTTTAACTTCTCGCAACAAACCCCCAACGTTCCTGATCCATGAAAAGGATCCAATATCGTCCCCTCATACTTTCCATCCTTATTTTTAGGACAGTAAGCTTTGATTATCTCAGTTATAAGACTTTCTGGTTTTTGAGTTGGATGTTCTGTCCTTTCTTTAGCAAATTTTTTTCCAGCTAGAGTAGGAAACTGCCAAATATCTCCTCGAAGGGCACCCTTAGGATTTGGTCTCCATTCCTTTTTATTACCATTCTTATCTTTGTAATAAACTGGAGTTTTCAATCTTTCAATACTCTTATACGGCACTCTAACATCATCAGCATTGTACGTCCATTTCTTTGGTGAATTAGAAAACCACAAAAACGGTTCATACTGAGTGGCTGGAACCTTTTTGCTTCTGGAGAAACCATTATCATAATTCCATATATTCATACCCCTATAATACATTTTCTCTTCATACATCATTACTTGTAAAAAACCAATATATTTATGGATACCAAACCACAACAAGCTTCCTTCTCTTTCTAATAGCTTATGACATTGCTCTATTCTCGAACGATTAATGCTTAAAAATTCATCTATACTTAATGAATCACTATCATTTCCAAAGTCTTTACTTAGGTTATATGGAGGATCTGTTAATATTAAATCAAACTTTATTTTTTCTTTAATCAAATCAGACATTATTATACTACTATCTCCCATATAAGCTTTATTAAATGTAAAACTCATTATTTGTCCACCTTTGTCTTTCTAAATAATAAGATGTATTGGTGATGAATATTTTCAACATAAGCAAAAGGATAGCCATAAGGCAATAGCGATTTATGATTTTGTAATAAAACTTTAACTCCCTGCAGGCTAAATTCATACCTTTCATCTAGATAGAGTTTATCTAATTTTTGAATTAAATCACTATGAAAACTAATAAATTTGCTCATATGTCTAAAATCAGAAACTATAATAGCAATATATTTATCAGGTTTCAATATTTTTCCAGCTTCTTGAAATATATCATTTGTCATTATATCTAAAAATTCATCATACGACTCGACATTTCCTAGATCATTTTTGTTATCAGAATAATTTGTCGCTAAATCATTAGCTATTCTTTCCTTTTTTACTTTATGGTCGGCTTTCTTATTTAAAATTGCCCAGTACGGTGGACTAGTAACAATGAAATCAACTGAGTCTCTATTTAATCCTTTTAAGATTTTTCTTGAGTCACCAGTAATTATCTTATGTTGCTTCGATACACCTTCTCCTACTTCAAATTCTAATCTTTCTTCAGATAGTTCTGACCATTTTGGAGATAATTCAATCCCTATTCCTTTTCTATTGTTAATAGCTGCAGCTTTTAAAGTAGAACCTACCCCTGAAAAAGGATCCAGTACAACATCACCTTTTTTTGTAAAAAATTTAATCAACCTTGAAATATCTTGAAAAGAGAATGGAGCTGGATGTTGTTTTTCTATCTGGGCATGTGGATGTTTTTTCCCAAGTCCTTTCTGAAACCAAAAACTTTTCGTTTCAGGCATCCATTCTTTGCCTGTAAGGTCATTTAATTTGTTACGCTTATCATATTTCCCTGGTTCCTTTTCTTCTTGTTCTCCTATTTCTTTATCTACCGTGTCTAAGTATAATCTCAAAGCATCCTCTTCAAGTATAAATTCTTCGTCAGCTACATTAAAAATTTCTATCCTAGTTTCTTTTATTATAGAATTTAGATTTTCTCTACTTATTTCAAAATTATTACAAATCTCATCAATTGCAATTAGTTTATTCATTCTCATAACCCCTTCTCTTGAATTCTTCCTTAATCTCTATGAGCGCAGTTTACATTATAGCATAGCTTTATTAATTATTGTAAAACCTCTATTTTATACATCTTTTTGTTACGCACCTCCCTAACAGTTCCCCTAGCGATTATGAACCGCTAGGGGATTGTTAAGAGGACGATCACATTTGATGCGATTCATCATCGCCTATACAGTGAATCGAAAGGGTGTTGTTAAGACAAAAAGAACCGTATCCTCTGAATGGGATACGGTTTCTCTATAGTGCTTGTTAAGCTGATCAATGATGGATTGGTCAAAATACATCGTCAATTGTAAGTGCTCTTTAGTATCTGGTGTAAAAGTAATCTTTTGAATAAACGTTCGGTATAGCTGTTTTATCTGTTGCTTTTCTTGATTGCTTACCAGTTTATCAATGCCATTCACAATGTTAGTCACGTTGCCCACCTCTATTTTCTTGCCTTGATAACTTAAAATGGTTAAGAGTTCATTTTCTCGAATCTGTTTTTCTCGTCGTAATGTATGCAGTTCTTCTAAACGTTCTTTTAACGAGTCTAACAATTCTGGGTTTTCTTCTAACAATAACGTCAATTTCTCAATTTTTGCGATTGTTTCTTGTTTTTTAGCCTGTATAACCTTTAGCTCTTCCGACAATGGGAGGCGCTGCTCCTCCATTTCCTGATTAAGTGCTTGAATGACTTCTTTTATGATTTGTGGGTGTTGAACGATTTCCTTCAACCTTTCAGCCACAAACTGTTCCGCTTGATCTGCTCGGATTGAATTCGCATGACATACACTCGCTCCTTTATTTCGAAATTGAGAACAGGAATAATACCGAATACGTTTTTTGGTCCCATCCTTTAGTGTATTAGTCACATTACTTGCTGCCATTGGTGCTCCACATTCTGGACATCGAAGCAATCCCGTCAATACATTTTCACCTGCATGATTCCAATTGGGGTGTCTGCTCTCAAAGTCTAAACGCTCCTGAACCGCCTGATAGGTATGTTCATCAATAATTGGTTCGTGGTCTCCTTTTACAATAATCGGGTGGGGATTTTTCCCCTTTCTTCGTTTCGTATCCCAATCAACGTAACGGGCATATTCTAAGTACCCAGCATAGATTTTATTATGCAAAATATCTTTAATGGCAGTGGTTGAAAAAGAATTGCCTTTCACTGTTTGATAGCCTCTTTTATTTAATTCATTCGCAATTGAACGATACCCTTGCCCACTCAAGTATTTTGAATAAATCAACTGAACTAGTTCCGCTTCTTTGGATTCAATGAGTAATTGTTTTTTTCCATCATTATCAACACCACTAACATAACCAAGCCTTCGTCCCCCTGCATAGCGCTTTTGATCTCGTACCAATGAGATCATGGCCATTTGAACATTTTCTGAAATTTGATTTCGTTCAAATTCACTAAAGCTGCCAAGAAGTTGTAACATCAACTTCCCACTAGAGGTCGTTACGTCAAATTGTTCTGAGATAGAGTACAAACCGGCATTGTGTTCTAAAAGCACGTCTACTGTTTTTAAAAGATCCAACATATTTCGTCCAAGTCGGCTTAGTTTCCAAATGACTAACAGATCAAATTTTTTTGCTTGTACATCCTCCATCATTCGTTGATACGCCAAACGGTTCTTTGTGCTTTTACCACTTTCCCCTTCATCCGCATAAATCTCTGTTACCTCATACCCCATTCGTTTAGCATAGTCTCGTCCATTTTGTTCCTGAGCTCGAATACTATACCCCTCTTGCGCTTGTTCGTTCGTGCTAACACGCAAATACAAAGCCAGACGTTTTTTCTTAATTGGTTTTTCCATTCTGATTGCTTCCTTCCCACTGTAAAATATTTTGATTGATATTTTTTAAGTAAATTTCAGTGATGTTTTTCTTCTTTGTTAATCGAATTTCTTTTAGTTGAACCCATAATACGTCTTTTATGGGCTGTTGCGTTAGCTGTAGTAATACAGCTAATCTCTGTTGGCAAATGACTTCGGACAGCTTTGGATTTGGATCTCGTGCGTTATTCTTATTCAATTGTTTCAGTTGCTTTTTAAACTCATTGGTAGATAGTTGATCTTTCTCAAAAGCTTCGAATAAGTTCGTTCGTTGTTGGTCAATTTTTCTCTTGTGTTGTTGGTTGTTGTGTTGAACACTCATTAACTCTTCTTGAATCGCTGTCGTTAGCCCTTCTAACAACTCTTTTTTGCTTAAAAACACTTTAATTTGCTTCATGACTTGAGATTCTATCTTAGACGCAGAAACAGTTACTCCTTCACATTGCCGATTCGCACAATGATAATAATGGTGTTCTTTGCCTGTTTGTTTATTGCTTACCTTTTTCGGACTAAGAAACCAACCACAATAAGGACAACTAATTTTCTGTCGTAAAGGATACACTCGTCCATTCTTTTTCTTACAATGTCGTTGTTCCCGTATTTCTTGTACTTTATGAAACAATGATTCAGAAATAATCGGTTGGAAATTTCCATAATAACCGCCTAAATTACCGCCTTTGATCCACCCATAATAAAGAGAATTCTCTAAAATAACAGGAATACGATGGATAGCTAACGGCTTCCCTTTGTACAGATAGCCTTCTTTGCTTAACTGTTTCACAAGGCTCTTATAGCCATATTTTTCAGTCGCTTATAACTCAAATATCCGTTTGATCATTGGCGCTGTCTCTGAATTTTTACTGACGTTTCCATTTTCTAATAAGTAACCTATTGGAACAGACGAACCTAAATATTGCTTCTTTGCTTTTTTATAAGCTAATGTTGCATTTATATTCTCAATGGTCACATTTCGCTGCATTTCTCCCAAAATTCCTAAGAATTGTACAAACATTTTTTGTGTGGCAATACTCGTTCCTACACCATTTGGCAAAGGTTCTGTAACTGAATGAACTTGAACATGATGATGCTCACAAAATTCAATAAACTCTAAAAGATTTTTTGTATTTCTTGCGATTCGATCATACCGCCAAACATAAAGAATTCCTACTGAATTATTTTGTACAATCGTTTCTTTTAATCGCTGGAAATCAGGTCTGTTTTCTGTCCCACCTGAAAATCCTTTATCGACGTAGACAAAGGGGATACTATCTTCCTGTTTAGATGCATACGTTTCAATTTTTGTTAATTGCGCATCAACGCTTACTTTCCTTCCATCATCTACAGAAGTTCGAGCATACGAATAAACGTTCACCATAATCACTCCTTAATAAGAAAACATACCGTATTTTGCAGGTATGCTTTCTCATAGTTAAAAAATCATTGATTGTTATCTTTTTCATCAATTTCCGGATCATGATGGTATATATAGGGTAATAAAGAACAAGCTAATTGCTTGGAAAAAATGGTCAGATTATCATTCATGGTTCTTTCCTCCTTGTTTTTCTTCTGATTTAATGGTCAGCTTTTTTTTAACTGTACCACTTACAAAATTCCAGTTCTTCTACGAAAAATACTTGTTGATGTGAAATGCTGTCGTAGACTGATCGAGCACTAATTAACGCTTGTTTATGCAATAAAACTTTCTTTAGCTGGTTGAATAATGGGCTTAGCTTCTCATCTTCAAAATAATCAAAACCATTTTCTGAAGAGCTCGCATATTGTTGCCACGTTTGGTATATCTTCTTTGGTAACAATTCCCCTAAACGATTCAGCTCAGGAACCTTTGATGCACTCAATGCCTTTTTAAAGCACCAAAATACTCCGTCTTCTTTGTGATTAACTTCAATCACATGATCAAGATTATACTCACCCGAAGCACCTGAAGGCTCTGTTACTTTTAATGTAAGAATGATCAAGGAAACGATTTGGCCAATTCTATTTCTCCCTTTAACAAAATCTACATTTATAATTTCACTGTAATGTGCAAAATGATTAATTCCACTAGTTCCTTGTATATCAATAAATGTATCTCGATTATAAAATACTACTTCTTCATTTCTATTCTTCATCTAAAATTCCTTCTTTCTATTCGTTTAATTGTTTTTTTTATTCCATGCTAATTTGTGAGGTCGTACAGAATTTGACCCTTATTTCTAACTCTGATTTCTTTTCGAAACCGTTTGTATTCTTAAAAATTCAATTCATCATCTGTTAGCGGTAATTCTACTGCTTTGAGTAGGTCTCTTGTAGTAAAAATTTACGTGCCATAATTCCACACACAAAAATTGTATAGTTGTTGCGTTTTTTATAGTTTTTTTCATTGGTCAGTTATCTCCTTTTCTTAGACTGGAGCTTACTAGTAAAACGAGTAGCTCCAGATTCTTTTTTATAGCTTTAGTCTTACTAAAATTCTAAATCAACGTCATCAACTTCCATTTGGTCAGTCATCGGTTGTTCAACAGTCTGATTAGGCGTTTCTACTTGCTCCTCCTCACAATGAGTCTCTGGTGCTTGTGTCGCTCCTCTCGGTAAAGAATAGCTAAAATAAGGACTATACTCTAAATCTAAGTGTAATTCATAAGTCGAAAGTCGCTTATTTTTCACGCTAATCCTTTTTTGACTTCTATCCCCTTCTTTAAAAATGACTTTTTTTTCAATCAACTCTTTAATCACCCGTTTTGGGTTTTCGACTTTTGCCAACACTTTTACAATTTCTTCAAATTTATTTTTCAAGATATTTACTTGGACAAATTCTGCCTTCAGTTGGGTATAGCCATATGGGTTTAGGGTTGTCTTTTTTGCATTCGAAAATTGTACAAAATGATGTCCATTAGATACAGCCCATTCCAACACTTTTTCTTCAATACTTTGCTCTTCAAGTTCTTGGTTCTCGATAGCACTTTTTTCGATAGCTATTAATTCATCTTTGATAAAATCATAACGTAATGGGATGTCGAGCAACTTAATAACCATCTGAGCTGCTGTGGTAATTAAGGCATAGTTATTGGCTACTCTCCCTTTGACTGCACTTTCGGGTAGTTCTTGTAATATCAGCGCTTTCTCCTGTTCAAATACATCAATAATAAGCTCATGCCCTTCTCTAAATAGCTGTTCAATAAATTTATTGGCGGCTTGACCATGATTGTACGTTGATACTTCTTTGATCCGTTCGGCTGATGTGGCGTTTTTGGTCCAAATCTTTCCATGAAAGTCTATTAGTCTAGGCCGAATGCCTGTTTCATTTTTCATAAAAACCGAAAGAGGGTTTTCCGAACTTAGGATCACTATCGTTGAGAACGTTTTCCGGGTACGCAACTTTCCCTTCTGAGTCATGCGTTTTCTATCCTTTCCTGTACTAACAATATAAACAAGCTGAGTAATATCCATAGTAGTATTGGCGGCTAATTCATCTAGTGCATAAGGGACTCCATGATTGTCCGATAGCGTTGCAATAATACTGTTTAACGTCGCATTCATCGAATCCATTGCGCTTGATGGCGAGGCAAACATGGACACTCCAAAAAGTTGTGCCGTTGACTTACCTGTTGACGTTTTATTGGACAAATTAATAACTGGAGCTGTTAAATCAGGGTAATTTGTGCCCTTCAAATAAGCGAAAACCGTACTGGCAAAGCCAACAGCCAGCATCATTTCCATATACGTCCCCACTACTTCATTCTTTACCATTCCCAACCATACTTCATATTTTCCAATCGGTTTCAGATCAAAGGAACCTCCATCACCTTCTGCTAAATGGCTATCTCTTGTATCAGCTTTATTTCCAAAAGCTTTATATAAATGAAATACCGGCTCTGACTCAGGCTGAAATCTCCAGCCGATAGTGCTATGCAAGTAATGAACTGGAACTGTTTGTTTTTGAGTGACTAAGAAATCAATAACCTGTGGCTCAAAATTTGCTTTGCTTTCAAGCCCAAATCGTGACATTTTTTTCAGCATTCCAACTTGAAGAAAGTCGCCACTTACCCATTTTTCTTCCCAGTAGCCATTACTTTTATACTTAATTTCATACTCAACTAGTCCTGTTTCCAAAGATTTCCGGATACTGCTAATGTAAATCGCAGAAGCAATCGTTATTTTTTTCTCTTCTTTTTTCCATGTCAGACCGTCATTACTTAGTAGAAAAGGAAAGAAATCGTATTGTTGGCCATTTAACAAGGCTTCATGTTCTACTGCTTTAGGGACTATCTTCGCTTCAGATGGTAATGGATATTTCTTCGTAAAATCCCATATTGTCATATCAGAATGGCTTTCATGAAGACATTTTGCCTGAACAAATTCACCACTCTGAATAAGGGAGAAACCAGCAGTACTATTGGTGTGCTCCTTCATGGGACAGTTATCAAAAACCAATATTTCTATGTCAGGTTTCTCACCCTGTTTTACTTTATAAGGTAGTTTATAGTGGGCAGCCCATTTTTTAGCATCCGCTTTTACCCACTTATTCTTTGTTTCTGTTATGGTTTTGGATTCATTTTTTGTGCTACTAGCATTTTTTTCTGCTAAAACAGAAGTTGCCCATTTATATAATTGTGAAAGATCATTTGGTTGCTTATCTTCGCAAATCTCTTCAATGTAACTTTGTCGATGAGGAACCACTTCAGAAGCTTCTCCCTTTCTCGCCATACAGCCATACTGTTTTGTCACTCTTGGAGAGTCAAAAGTGACTTGGTCCACTTTGGCTTGTTCGGTATCACTGGTAAATCCAATTGCTTGTATTAGCTGTTTTGGAAATTCTTTAGGATAGTTGTCGAAATCCCCTTCAAGAATCACATGCTTCCCATTACCAGAATGTGCAAGGAGATAATTTTTAATACCAAATTTTTGTAATAGTTTAACAATATTCTTCATTACCTCATTAGCAGCAACAAGCATTTGATCGTTTGCACTCGTTCCTTTTGGCCGCTCGGTGTCGACATCTATGAGTAGACGTTGAAAGCTTTCAATATCACTCGCACCAATGGACGACTTCCCAACGGACTCCATTTTGATTGGATTCATTGTTGTATGAATCGTTTGATTCCAAAGCTTATTGCTTACTATCCAGTTATACATTGCTAGCTGATCACTCTCTTCAATAGATAGAACGATTGTTTTCGTTGGTTTCACACTAAAACAGCGCAAATTCAAGTGTGTAACCCCCTTCTCACGAAAGTAATTTGCAGTCTTTTTCATCTCTGGCCAAAGCTTTTTGTCAAATACTTCTTTTGTAACTTCTTCGTTTGCGTTCGTTAATACAATTTTTTCTTTTTTTAGCATTGTTTTTTCCTCCAATAATTTAATATTGGATTCACCGGTAAATCCTTTTGTTTTGTTTGTTGTAATTACATTCTTATCTTACGATGATTTCGAGAAAGAAAAAACGTAGTAAAAAAGCAGCAACTTTCGCTAAAAATTACCCCTTTTCTACTAAAAAAACTGTAATATGAGTATTCATTCTCTGAATTTTATGATAAAGGCAACAAAAAAAGAGACAGTAAACTTCTGTCTCTTCTCCATTTAGTGATTTTTTAAAACCAATAGTCCTCTCCATATTTACTATTATCCGAACAGGTTAATAAAAGCGAGAGTCGACCATAACCCGATGTTAAATAGTGATTTACTCCATAAATGGTTTGTCTAAATTCATGTTGTTCAGTAAAGTAGCGATCAGACAATATTTCCATCCCAGGAAAAAATACTTCTGCAACTATAGTATCCAACAGAACAAATAACTCATACTGGTCAATTGATTGAAGACTTATTTTTTCGTCTGTAATGAACTCTTTTATAATTAGATAGTCACGTAGCCACCACTTTGTATCTCTATTGAATAAAACAGTATAGGTTTCAGGTACTGCTTTACCTGTTTCATCCGTAAAATATGGATTCCTCGGGGTGAACTTTTTAGCATCAGTACTTCTTATTGAATCAATAAAAGGCTTGTACACCTCAAATTCATAGAAAGAAGAACCATTTGTATAAGTATCCTTCATAAATTTTTTCAATACCTCTTCATCCGTACACTTGTCTAGTTTCTCTTGTTTTTTGTATAACTCAAGTCGTTCGTTAAGATTATTTTGAAATAGTTCTACCATTAACTTATAAAATTCTTCATTATATGCACTGAGGAAAAGTACCTGCATGCCCATATAGCAGTATATGTAGTTCACTCCGTATTGTGTAACAAGTGATGTATATTCTGAATTAATTTGTTTGGTTTTCGTTCTTATGCCTGAAACTAATTCTTTTGCACTCTCCATAGGTGAGAGGGCAAATTTTTTCAATTGCTTTTTATAACGCTTCGGACCTTTTGGAAAGTTTTGAAAAATGAAAATGATTAATAAGTTTTCTAGCGGATTTAAGTCATTTTCTTTGTGGGCTATAGAAATCCCTTCACTATCAAATTTCGTTTTTACCGCCAGTTTCTTTTTTATCCATTTTTGATATCCCAATTCTTCATCACATTCAACATTCTCAGTGATCTTTTGGAAATTTGGTAACAGGCTTTTAATTGCTTTTCCATAGTCTTCTTTCAGTCTGTTTATACTTAGTAAAAGTAAATTGATACTTTGTACATAGGTTTCTTTGGGTTTATTTTGTTTAATTTTTTGCTCGTATGTTCCTCCTAAAAATAAAGGGTTTAATGTCCTGTTTTCATAGTCATAGATGTTCATTTTTTTCACCTCACTACTATAATAATATATTTCAATTGTCTTTAGTAGTTAATTTTATTTTTTGGGAAATTTGGGAATACCCAAAATATCCTTTTGCTATATATGTTTTCAAGAAATTTTATGACAAAAGAATCCCATGTTCCCAACTAGCTTTTGGGAACATGGGATTCGTAAGTTATTTATCTTTCTTGTCTATTCAGTGATTTAGTTCTATTCCCAAAAATCCCAGCTTTTCTAAACATGCTGTCCATATAATCTAAAACAAACTTACTAACTTTCGAATACGACTAGGAACAAAGAATTTACTCCATATGTGTTTGAGTATATGACTGTCCGCTCATGTCCACAAGTGCAAAACCATTTCCTTGTATTCCAATCACAAGTTTATAAATAAAAGGTTGAGGCCCTGGACCTACACTTCCAGCTCCGTATCGTTGTTCAAAATCAGCGGTATCCCATGCAATAGTATAAACAGTATGATCTTCTTCTGTTGAAGTAATAGACGCGATCTTATACTTTTTATTCATTACCAAATCAGTATAATACATATCATCAATAGTAAATACTGGATCACCTTTTGCCCCTTTATAATACGTTCCTTTTAAAAATTCGATTGTTTTAAGGGTAGCTTCATCTAAATTCTGATTATTTACCTGTTCTTCTGATTGATTTTGCTGAGGTACATAAGTTCCCTCAATAATTTGGTTAAATCCATTCTTTAGTTCTTGATTATCCGTCTCTTTAAAGACAATTGTATTTTCTGTATTTCCTTGGTTTTGCATTGTCACTAAAACCACAGGTCTATTTTGATACATAGTAAATAGATAACAATGACCTCCAACCGATGGTGTCGTCTCTATGTCAGAATAAACCGTAAGTATAGTGTAGCTACCTTCCTTTTGGCTCGATTGTAACCAACTCATTTCGACAAATTCATTGTTTATCTTAGGACGCATTTTGTTTTCTAAAAGACCTGATGGAATTGACAGCCCATAAAAGTTCACATTGTTTTCTTTGCTGTATTCTTTATATTCTTGCCCCATTGTATCTCCCCAACTAGACATAAATTGTTGGAGATCAGAAGCATTCTTTTCTGTCCAAGATACTTTTTTATCATCGCTTTGTTTTGTTTCTTCTGTTTTCGTTTCAGTTGAAGACGGTAAAGTTTCTTTCTTATCTACTTTAGTTGTCTCAAATACAGTACTCCTATTACTATTGGCAGACTTTGAACCATTAGGCTCTCCTTTTGAACAAGCACCTAGCAGTATAAGCAAACTTAGCCCAACAATTCCACTTCTAATTAAATGATTCATTTCCATTCCCCTCCATGAAATCTTTTTATCCGTATTTTCTCCAATACAGTCATCGATTAGTTAAGTATACCATACATATATAGGTACTTACTCCTCAACCCATACGAATGACTATATTTCCCAAGGTAGTTTCTCTTTTTTCATACGCATAACATCACGGTTATCCAATTCAAACTGTGCAAATAACACGATCTCTGATTCAAACTCTTGTTGGTTTTCAAGTATTTTTTCTAGTTCTTCAATAGATAGCTGTTCAAATGATTTTTGTTTTTCTCGAACAATTTCTTCTCCATATTGCGCTACTAATTGGTCATGTGCATCAAGCCGTTGTTCAATTTCCATCGTTCCTGCTTCAAAATAGTCATCTTTTATATGCGGTCGATTAATAACTTGTAGTATTTCTTCGCTACTCAATTGTGACATCATTAACTGCGCTTCTGTTTTTTCTTGTTCTACTTGTTTTTCGTTGTTTTTCTGTTGTATTTCCATCAGCTCGTTTGCAACTTCTTTCGCTGCTGCTCTCATGAAATCGCCCAAAAGTCCCATAACATAGTTCTCCTTAATCTATTTTTTGCCAACGATGTTGATAACCTCTACTGCAAGGGGATTTCTCTGTCTCCTTTGGATTATACATGGTTGTTATTTGCCGATGACAATTTTTACACTGATATGTTTTTTGCCATGTACCACTTACTGATTTGGTAGTTGATCCTGAACTATACGCCCACTTGACCAACGCCAAAAAAGCTATTCCTATGACTATAGCAATATTTTTCCCTGACAAATTTAGCTCAGTGTTCTCTTTTGCCCATTGAACTAGTTTGTATCCTCCAAAAATAAGTACACCTATAACAATAATTCCAATCATCAACCTACACACTCCTTCATTGCTTCATTGATTACTTTTTGAATCCATCGTGTTGAAAAACCATATTGGTCAGTGAGCTCACGAATGTCTAATTCTAAATTTTCTTGGTACATTTTTTTAATTTTCTCTGCCACCCTATCTTTGTCGTACATCTTCATAGGATATGAAATTTGTTGCCCCTTAAACATATAATGAAACTTTGCCAGTAAATCAGGATTAAGCTCTTCCTCTTGTAAAAATTCAGCAACACTTTGATACGAGATTGCTAGGCAGTCCAAATCAATTTTCATCTACTCTCCCCCTCAACACCTTCTTAATAATTCAAAAATATCACACTTGTGTTTTTTATGATAATGAACGTTACATGCAAAATAACAAGCGTTCCCACACGTATAATCTTTTATTTTTTTATGGTCTCATTACAATTTTAGGCAATTGGATTTTTCTTTCGATATTGAGCATAGCTAATATAACGCCATTCATGTCGAACTTTTGGCGCTAGTGGATGTGCTGGGTGTTCTTCATCATTCACTAAAATTTTTACTTGTTTTTTCTGCTTCGTTGAAAGTAAGCCATAAAATGTTTCTAATTGTTTCTTAGCCAACTCATTGGTACGTAATAGTGAACCCACACCAATAATAATCTCAGTTAATTGCTTCTCTGCTAGACACGTTTCAATCACCGCAAAGGTTTGATCGTCACTACCTCCAGTTAAAGATTGTGCTGTCCCTTTGATTTTTGTAGAGGAGAATAAATTCACCGCTAAAAATCCTGAAAATTCCTGCTTACGCAGTTGTTCTTGGATCAACATCGTGGTCATATCTAATGCAAGTGGGTCAATCATCGTCGGATGAATCGTCACGATCATTGCAAGGGGACCATCATCCCACACTTTTTTTAATAAGTAGCGATGATCCCCTTCTGTATTCGACCATGATTCAGATTGAATCGTTATCTTTCGTTTTTGAATCATTTTCTTCTCCTTTTTCTATCCATGATAGTTAATTAATTCAGTGATAACTGTCGTAATGACTAAACACGCTAAACGAATCCATAAACCCATTTACTCTCGCCCCTCTCTTATTGCTTCTACTATTTGTATCATACAGTGACAAATCAATTCTAAAAATTCCTCTTTGGTCATTCAGCTCCATCCTTCATTGGTAAAAGTTTGGAATAGAGTCGTGTATTATTCTTTAACAAACCTTTGATATATGTGGTTTGGCTCGTAACATCAGTAAGAAAATACACAACATATTCATTGTCTTGATTATCTACATATAAATACAAATGAGTCATTACTAGTTTTGGTAATTGTTTTTTGGCTCCTTCTGGAAGAGTAGTTTCGTCTAGTTCTTCTCTCTCCAGTGTGACAGATTCATAGCTCCATTCCTCTTTTACTGTTACAAGATGCGTGTGTTTTTGTAAAATGTTCATTGCTTCATTTAACATGTTTTTTTTCCTTTCTATGGTATAAGAATAACCTTATGAGCTTCCCTCATAAGGCTTCTTTACTTACTATCGGTTATATAACCTTCTGCTTTCATAGACAGATATTGTCCTCCACTACCAATTATCAGATGATCTTGTAAATTGATTTGAAGTATTCGACAGGCTTTTTCTAACTTCGCAGTAAATTCAATATCCGCTAATGAAGCGGTCACACTACCTGAAGGATGATTGTGCCCGACACAAATAGACACGCTATTTGACAACAGCGCCATCTTTAAGATATCTCTAGGAAAAGCTAATGACTGATTGATGGTTCCTATATGAACGACTTGAATAGCTGTTGGTTCATTTTTTACGTTTAAACCAGCGACCACCAAATGTTCTCGATCTTTTGTTTCAATAAACGGGGCGAATAATTCATAGACTGCTTGAGGGTTAGTACAGGTTCTAGCAGCGTAAAAAGTTGAGGCTTCTTTCACTAGTTCAAGACTGACGATAGCTACACGCTTTCTCGGTTGATTTGTTTTCATGTCTTTCTCCTTACTGATTGTTGTAGTTGGTTCTTAGAAAAATGCCAACTAATAGTCTTCTGGTAATAACATCGTTTGATGACTACCATCATCAATTACCCATAATTTTTCAATTTGGAAATCAGGCATCTTTCCCTTTATGGTGTAGGTATGATAATCGATGAAAAATGGTTGCTCTTGTCGATGAATCACTTCAATTGCTTGGCGTTGATTATCTGGATTAAATTCAAAGATTTCTAAATAGTCTAATTCTGTTTCAGTTTTACTTCTTTTTTTGTCAATCAAATTCCAGCAATATAATTGAATTTCTTTTGGTACTTGTTCGTTCACTCCCTTCGTGATGTAACGATTTTCTTTGTTATCAAACATTTTATTCCCTCCTTGAAACACAAAATAGACCAACCATCGATTGAGATGATTGATCTCATAAAAATAATATATAGTTATTTAATTCTTTACTACTCAGTAACTACTTGTATTATTACCAACTTATTCAATAAACGAAGCTACATTTAGTCCTTTTTATAACTAGCACAGACTACTCTTTATTCGTTATTGGTAACTTGATTGGCGAACACATACTAACTAGTCAAAGCTTTACTATTTTTAATTAATTTCTTCAGTTACCATATCCAAGAGAAATTCCCCAAAGTTGTTGTATAAAACCTCATTTTTTTGTGCATCTTCAGAAAAACCTGGGAAATATGATGTTATTTTAGGTTCATTATTATCATTTAAATCTTTATAGTTAAAACAATACATTTCTCCCATCCCACTATTATACAAAATAACTAAATGTTTTGGCATATTTACTAATTTCCGTTCATTTAAAGTAGCCCAAACAGTATCTGGAACACCTGAATTTTCGAAATCCTCTCTAAAAACACCATAAATTTCAATAGAACCAAAAGTTAAAGCACCAAAACAAGATAAAAAAAGTTTGTACTCTTCGGGAAATTGCAAATCAAGAATTGTCTGAGCTTTTTTTATAATATTATCCGAAGCTCCTCCGAAATCATCTACTAGATCCTCATTCTCTTCAATTATTTTTTTTGCTTTATTGTATTCTGCACTCATTATAATATCCCCTTTATTTAAAATCGTTTGCTCTATTTTTCCAATAATCCGAACGCCATTTATTGAAAGACTTCCGGTCTATTCCTGATGGAACTGAATTAGGATTAATATGAATCGTTTTAGAATTGCTTTGATGGAAAGACTGCTCTACTTCAGCAATAGAACTTATATCTCGTTGTGTCATATGATGCAAGTTTACTGGGTTTCCATCTGGTCCTAAAGGAGCCAACCCTTGTTCCATTCTTTGAAGGTTAGAACGTCCCTTAACATCTACTTTATTAATATCAATTATACTATCTCTTTGATAAACTTTCGTTCCTTTAAAGTCAACATCTTTTTTCCAGTATTCCCTAATTTGTGCATAGTCTTTAGCTACCTCAGCTCCACTAGCTTTCTTATACGATTTATTTCCATTACTCTTACTTTTATCTAGCGTATAATTTTTCCCATTCTTACTTCCTTGAATAACTGTATTCTTATTAGATAGGCTATTTTTGGGAGTAGATACTTTCACAACCCCTTTAACCATCACGCCCATTGTGATTAATCCATTTGCCAACAACGATGCTTTCCCTAATTTTTCGGCTGTGGTTAATTTTTTCCCGGTCACACTATCGATCCCTGTTGAAAGTTCTTTTATCAACGTCGCATTTTGTTCATAGAATAACTCGTCCATTCCTTTTCCACGATCCCCTTCAACAAATCCTAGACCATGTTTTGCAATCATACGACTCAACCATTCATTATACGCCAAACTTACCGTAATATCTTCTGACGTAGCTGTCGTTTTTCCTTTTTCTACCCAAAGCCATATTTTTCCATACCCTAAATCAATTAATTTATATTCCCGATTCCCTACATCCGGTTGCTTATCTCCTGTGATCCCATTTAAATCACTTGCTTTTTTCAATTGATTAAACCAACTTTTATCGACTCCTTCTGGCAAAGAGTACGAGCCGTCACTATTCACAATCGTATTCTCTAAAATTAAACAATTTTGCATGGCCACTTTCATGTCATTCAGACTATTACTGAACAAGCCGTTTGTTTGGGAAGAAAAGGTGTGCAGCTTTTCCAATTTTTTTTCGAGCTCCCGTATATCGTCTTCGTAATCATTCGACATGCGAGCCAAATTGGATTGAACGTTTAATAAAGCATCCAAAACCTTTGCTACAGGATTATTTCGGGATAGTGCTCTAGCTAATGCTGCCGAAGCATCAACAGACGCTTTCATCGCTTTTTTCGTGGCTATTTGTTGCATTAATTTATCTTCATCCAATGTCCCCTCACCTGAAACCAATGCATCGGCAGAACTGTAGGTCTGTAACTCACTTTCAATGCTATCTATTGCAGAAGTTACTTTGCTAATGGTGGGTACAATTAAATCACTAAATAATCCTTTACCAGCCGTGTAAGCTGCTCCAGACAATGTTTTACCGTCTACCGCAGCTATCACCTGTTGACTTCCAGATTTTAATTGTTCAGAAGCTTCCTTGCCACTTTGGATGTTTTTCTGTAATGCAGAGATTAATTGTGAAGAATCTGAGTTAGAATAAATCAATCCCAAGGAATTTCACCTCTCTTTTTATATAATTCTTCGGTTTCTTTATCAAGTATTTTTCGTTGCTCGGAATAACAATTATTTAAATTATCTGCATCTTCTCGCAATTGACGAGCAAAAAAATGTTCTTGTTCTTCGTTTCTTCGTTGAATACGAATTCCTTCAGTATTACCATCAAGAACAACGTCTTCGTTTAACATGGATAGCGTACGATATCCTCGTTGTAACTCTTCTTGTAAATCTAAGAGGCTCATTTCGATCTTCTTCTGATCTTGTTTCAATTCATCCATACTTGTTTCTTTTTCTATAATGAAACGTCCATACTTGGCTCGTTCTGCATCATTTTTATTCTCCATGAATTAGCTCCTTAAAATTTGATTTTGCTGTCTTCAATTGCCATAATTTCAGCAATTTTGGGGAATTTCTGACTTTGCTCTTTCACGCAATCAATTAATTGGGCTAAATCTGACAATAATTGATTATTTATTTCTGTTCCTTGTTTCATACTAGAAACGTTACTTTTTCCTAATGTTACTTGTGTCCCTTTATTGACAGATACGGATTTTATTCCTGAAACTGCACCTGTGGCGGAGCCAATATCTGATGCAATATTCACCATATATACACCTCTTTCTTCAACTTAAAGTCATATATTATTTTATCATAGATTAAAATTCTTATACATAGCTATTTAACATCTTTGTAGCCATAATCTCGATTAACCAAAGTAACACCACCACGTACTGTAACCTTTCTTAACTTGTACCACTATTCCTATCTGTGCTCTTTGCTTCATTAATTGGCTTGTTTTATCTCCAATCCCTTATACTTTATCATGAAAAAATAATAGTAGATACTTACTTTTAACTATCAAAATAAACTAAAAATATCATCATTTATGATACGGTTCATCAATTCTGGTTAATTTTTATAGCATTGTATGCTAATGAAAAACGCTTAAAATAAGGACTTGCAGCTTATTTATTAAAAATTCATTTTCAATAATTTCGTAAGCATACGGTATTTTTGCCCCTTTTATGCTCCCTTTTATTAATAAAAAGGCATGTTGGAATAGAGGTTTTTAATATTCTGTTCGCTTTACAACGCGAACATATATTCGTATAATTTATTTAAGAAATTTCTAGAAAAGGATGATTATATGGATAAAAACAGCTATATAGGTGTTGTTGCTAAAATAAGAGTAATTAAGTCGTTTCCTAATATTTTAGTTCGATTTACTTTAAAAACGAACACGGCTAACATTAACTGTCTAGTTCATAAAAAAGACTTAGCTAACCTTATATTATTTTTAGACGAGGATAAATTTGAACTTGCTACATTCGGACATTACAATAATAGAAACCAGTTCATAATAGAAAAATTTACCATACGAAATCCTGATAGTTTCATTCGGGAATTCGTGCTTAAACCATTGTCAAAAATAGCTTAGTTTCTGCTGAAATTAGTTTCTGCTGAAACCAGTTATCGGTTTAATCTTAACGTTTTGTTTGATATACTTATTTAGAAAATTATCTTAGGAGGATTAACATGAAAAAAGTAGTTTACGGAGTTTTATTAATTGCTGTATTTGGACTTACAGCGTGTGGAAATGATAAAAAAGAAACGTCTTCTAGTAGTAAGGTGGAACAATTAGAATCTAGAGTAAAAGAACTGGAGAGTTCGTCTACTAAAGCATCTGAAATGTCAAAACAAGATGAAGAAAAAATTTTATCTGATATGACATCAGAGACAAATAAAAAGATTGCAAAAGCTTTTATGTCTCATAATTTGAAAATGGATTATCAAGATGGTTTAACTTCGTATGAATATCTACCGAATTCTTATGATCTCGAAAATAGTCAGACGAAGTTTATTAGTCAGTTTGGATTCAATGCAGAAGAGCTAGCAGACGGAGGGGGTATCGGTATAGAAACATATCAATCAATTGAAGACTTAAAGAATGGGGAAAAGTATTTAAAAGAAAGTTCTTCTAGCCCTCTTTACATGGCGACTAATGATAAAATATTATCCCTGATGTATACTTATCAACCGAAAGATTCTGCAAATAAAACAAAAATGGATGAAGAATTCAACAAATACAAAGAAGTATTTGAGAAAATCCAATAATTAAGTCATTACTATGTATAAGCCCTCCATTCAAGGAGGGCTATTTTAACGAAAAAAACGCCTAATACAAATCGATCATTGTATCATATAAATTAAATTATTCAAAAGGAAAACTCTCATGAGCTTTGTATATGAAAAATTATTCCTTATGCCTTATACTTAAAAATATTAAAGAAGGAGGAATACTTATGAAAGCTTTAGACTCAGTTGCATTAGCCTTAATTATTGTCGGTGGATTAAATTGGTTGCTAGTCGGACTATTTGAATTTGATTTAGTAGCAGCTATCTTCGGTGGATCAACTACTATACTTGCAAAAATCATTTATGTATTAGTAGGACTCTCTGCTATTTATTGTTTAAAATTATTTCCAATGATTGCTAATAAAGACAAAGTAGATACCATGTAAATATCAATCGCTTAGTAGCAACTGCTAATAAAGGTGGTTGCTTTTTTCAGAAACAAAAAAACCCACCTCAAAAGAGATGGGGTAAACTTATGTACAAGCCCTCCGTAAAGGGCTTTTTTATTTAATTAAAGAATCCATTCCTGCAAGTTGTATCAGTTCGTTCGTCATCTGGATCAACAGAAACATAGCGGCGTTTACCACACTTAAAAGCAAATTGTCCTACTTTTTATTTTAAAGCTTTAAGTTTAGTCACTTCTTCCAATCGTTTGTTAAATGGAGCTTTTCTAGAATAAGTGATATGCGGCATATCTTTGCCATTGTTACGTTTGTAAATCTCACGTAACGCCACCGCTTGATCTGGGTGTGTGAGTGCTTTAATTACCTGCCCATCAAAATAATAAAGTGTCTTGCCGCCCTCTACTTGATAAGTACATACCATTGTTATTTCCTCCTGTTGTTTCGGTTTATTTATATTTGTGTTTTGGTTATTATTTGGTGTATCACTAAATCCATTAACTAAGTCTTTTTCCAGTTGACCTGCAGTTATTCCCCACTTGTTTAGGTATGGGTACGGGTCAATATGATCGCTTTCGTTCTCTGGTTGGTTATACGTACAGTACATATGAGTTTTGATACCTTCTAAATCATTTGTATCAAGCGTTTTTGGTATTTTTGCTTCATTCGCCAATTGTCTTGCCAACTCAACCCACAACTTGTAATCACGCTCAAATTCTGCACGTGTTGCGTGGCTCTCGATTAATTCAAGCGCCGCATAAGTCTCGTAATTCCACCCTCCACCGACATCATAGGCACCTTTGCCCGTTGGAGCAGTTTGGATCGCACGACCATTCCCGACAACATGCGTATAATAGCCACTGTTAATATCTTTACGGTTCATATAGTCCGCTTCATTTTGAGAGGTACTATTAGGATTAGCCGTACTATGCAAATGTATTTGCCGATATGGGTTATAACCTAACGTCGGTAGGCCTTGCCTAATTTGTTTCGTTATCTCCATTACTATCACCATCCTTATTATATTGGCTCGTGCTGTGTAGCATAGTTGCGCCTAAAAAAGCTGTAACAGCTGTTAAGGTAGTAACTGCTAAATCAGTGTTTTCCCATCCATATGATTTTCCAAGCGTACCGATCAAGACACCCAATGCTGGTAATACAACCGATACCGCCCATTTTACTTTATTATACGTTTCGTTTGACATCTTCATGAAATCACCTCCTTATTCGGTAGTTCTAGAACTTTTTTATATAATGCTTCTCCAGTGCCGTTTCCACCTAATCCATAGTAACCTCGCCATATATAGTCTAGGTTTTCCAAATCATCAACAGGAATCCATCCTTGTTCTAAAAAAAATGAACACTGCTGATAAATTTTATCATGGAGCAACGCTAAATTTGCCTCTTCTAAATTTTTGAAACGTTGTTCTGTCTGTTGCTTACTATTTTTTAACTGCTTAAATATGTTAGTGGAGATAGCCACAATTCCTCCTAATCCTAATGCCACTAAAAAACTATTAACTTCCAGTAATTTATCTACAACTTCCACTTGCTTTCCGCCTTCCTACTCAACTCTTACCCACATATAAACCGCAATGTACGGCGGCATGTTATTATGTGATTGACCGCCAGCATTTGAAATCACCACTGGCCCTACATCCCCACTAGCCCCATAACCAGCTGTCCCACCACCAAAAGCAGTTGATTTAGAACCACCTATCGCTGTTTTTCCGGCTACAGTTAAACTTAAGTCTTTAGGGATGTGGTTTTTAGTCAATGTAACTGTTTTTTCTCCGCCTGTTTTTCCGGCTACAAAATCAGGATCAGTCGGATCAACACCTACCAATGTTCTACCATCAGCAAAGCTTTCCCATGTTCCACCAAAGAGTTGTGCTGGATCCGTCGCTTCAGTACTCTGATAAACACTACCAACTGGATAAGTCAGATCTAACAACATAGCTTTGACTGCTTGAGTTGTTTTTAACGGAGTCATATACTTATTATCAATTTTTCCAGCTTGTGCCTCTGATTGAGTAGCAATACCAAAGTTTTGGACATTCCCTAAACCAATATCTTCTTTGGTAATGCTGTCAATATCTGATTGCTTAGCGTAGCCAGCAGCATCTAAAATTTTCTGAGCATTTACAGTCAACTCGATTTGAACTCCGCAATAGTCCATATCTAAACTTGAAGAGCTAACTCCATTTGAAGCATCGGTATAACTCACTAAATGAATGTAACCATCATTAGTAATAAAGTTCTTATCGTTCACTTGAACTGTTAAGTCGACATAATCAGTCGCATTTTCTTGAATTTGATTTGTCCACGAATCTGTTGATTGTAGGTAAGTAGCGACTTTAATATTTTTGTTATTTGGTGAAGTAGCTTTTACTCTTACACTTACTGTGAATGAGACAAAATTAGTTTTTAATAACGTAGCCGATTGTGTTCGATCCAACCCCTCATATATTTGTGGAGTTAACCGTTTCGCTTCTTCCGCTACATCAAACGATGCCATGTGTTGAGGAATTACACCATTTTGGGTTGAGCCGGTAATAACACCCGAATCGTCACGGCTAGCCAACTTGTTATAATCTGCCTGAGAAACTTCATTCCAAACGTCAGTGGGTTTCTTTAACGTTGTAGCTGTAAAATCTGAAAAATATTTATGTGGATTAGTTGTTGTGTTACCAGCTGTTTTTCCGTTGAAATCCATCATCTTTTTGACGTTGGTTGAACCTGTAAAAAGTGAGATTCCTTCTGCCTTTGTCATCCGTTCGTTAAAGTCAACTTGTAAACGTGTGGCTAGTGTTGGTCTGGTGATCCCTTGTGTATCTGTACGAGCTTGAACGATTTCTGGATTGCTATCACCAGATTCTGCAACTAATTTATCAAAATCATTCCTTAATGAATCAAATTCTTGTTTATTGTTGTTAGCCGTAGACACAGCTTGATCTGCAGTAGTAATAGCTGTTTTCGAGTTAGACAAAGCTTGATCCGCTGTTTCATTAGCTTGATTTCCCGCTTCGGTCGCAATATTAACTGCCTCTTTGCCTGCTTCATCGGCTATCTTTTTTGCCTCTTTGATCCCCTCGGTCAACTCATTTTTATAACCATTTACTGTGTCAATAGATGCGTTAGATTGATCTAAAATAGCGTTAATTTTGACACGACCTTGATTAAGCGTGTCTGTTTCTTTGATTTGTTCAACTGCCATAGATTCTCACTCCTTTAGTCTGCATCGATATATTCGATAGTAGATTTTTGTAAAATTTTGTTTCCAATCTTGATGAATGGCGTACTATTATCAATTAACTGTTCAAAGTAATCGTCTAGCGTTTTGCCAATCTTATCATTAACAACAAATGGTTCTGTATCGCTGATTAACTTAATTTTTAATTTCATGTTCTTCCTCCTCGATAAGATCTATAATTTCGATTAACACAATTTCACTAACTCTAATTGTTACATTGTCAACTGCTACGCAAAACGTATCTTTACATTTTAAAATTTTATTACGTACAACCTTTGCTTCTTTTTCTTTTTCGAAGTATAGCTGCACATGAATTCCGTTTCTTAAAGTAATAACTAGATTTTTCATTTAAAATTGTCCTCCTAATTGTGATTGAATAAATACACGACAAATAACTTGCGCTTCGATACGTGCAAGTTTGTTTGGTTTTATTTGGATTGTGTGGTTACCTCTAGCTATTTTACCGCCAGTAGTTTTACGTAAAAAATCAACGATATTAAGCCTCTGTTGACTCGTGTCGTGTTGAGGAAGTGTTTTCCCATCTACGATTATATCCACGCTATTTGCGCTGTTTGGCGCCTCATATATGCCCCATTCAAGTGGGTGAGTGTGATCTGGTAACGTAACTTGGTGAGTATGTCCTGGAATCTTAACATTGTGAGAATGGTTAGGAATATTCACGTTAAAGCCATGGCTGTGATTTGGTATGGTTATATTAAAATTATGCGAATGATTTGGAATACCTACGGCATGACTATGATTACCTGATGTTCCTTCTGTCCACAAGTCTTTTGCGCCGCTTGTCGGTCCATCCACAAATATTATTTGCCCTTCATTTGCATCATATCTATTTGGCGTCTCTCCAGGCTTATGATTCACAACTCCTCTATAAGCAAACATGCGATGCCTATGATCTCCGCCCGATCCACTGGACTGAACGCTTCCTCCTCCGCTGCTCGTTGTAGAACCGCTAGAATAACCACCGCCACCAGAAGTGGTTGATCCTGATGAATATCCACCGCCAGCGGAACTCGTTTGTGTACTGGCTCCACCTGCAGAAGTAGAGGTGACTTTTGCCCCACCGCCTTTTACAGCTTTAGTGTAGCCTCGATATTTCTTCGTTTTAAACGTCAACTCGACGGTATTCACATGGAATACATCATCATCAAGATAAAACTCAATGATCGCAGGATAAGCCGTTTCACAGTTATCTTGGTAGCTGTAGTTCAAAATGTTCGTTGCACCTTGTGAATAGGTCTCATTAATCTGTTGCTTGCGTCCTAAATCTGACATAGTAGTTGTGATATCATCTTTTAAATTCCCTAAATCCAACTGCAAATCTTGCGGAGCACCAAACACATCATTTTTAGCTTCTTTCTTAATTCTCAGATTAACTGAACCATAATCATTTGTATTGATCATAGCAACGCCACCTTTACGGAGCTTATCCACGATCAGTGGATCATCAGTTAGTTTTGTTAAATCGGCAGCTGTTACGGACCAGCTAATTTTTGGAATGGACCACTTGCTTAGCATATTTATTGCGTTGTCTTTTAAAGCTTGCGGAATAGTAAATCTTTGATCTACCCATACATACTCAACCAATCCATATTTTTCTATAGACTTTTTATCCTCTACATAAGAAATACCATTATTGACTGATTTGATGTTTATTTGATTGACTCCCTCTCCAGCCCCTAAAGGAAACACTCGATTGACTAAATTATTTGGATCTCGTTCAATTTCAAAACCTTGCATGTTATAGCCTTCTTGTATTCGGGCAACAACTTCCGTTTGAGGTCTTACAAGCGACAATTCAAATGGATAAACTTGTGTGTTCCATTCCCATACATAGTCTTCATCGAAAGCTTGCGGGATACTAAAAAGCGCATCAGCTAATCCGTTCTCGTTTTCCCAAGCATACGAAAAGAATCGATTGAAATCACATTTTTTTAATACCCAATGTTTTGTTGTCTGTTTGTTTAAGACATAATTGATTACGTCAATTGTTTTACGGTTAACTAATTCATGGTAACCAAAAAGGACACTATCAAGTAGCGTCCCTAATGCGTGTATTGCTGTATAAGTAATTTTGTTATTGCTAGCATTCTTCTGGATCTTTGATGGCATAACCCGATACAATCCAATGTATTCATTTTCGTTATCAGTTAACTCTACCCATAACATTTCTTGCAAAAATTCATTTTTTTCATCGTCTAGCGGCATTGTAAATTCTATGTTGCCTATTTGATTTTCGATTTTTTCATAACTTACATTGTGAGCATTTTCGAGAATCGCTGTATATTCCCGTTTGAGATTCATCGCCATTAACAAGTTATCATCCTCCTTATAAATATCTATTTGGATAGCGGATTGTCAGAGTAAAATTGCTATCATTTGCTTGAATAAATAATGGTTCATTTGGATAAATATAAAAATCGTTCATCGGACGAATCATTGGTTTACCATTTTTTGTGATGTTAAACCTCTGAGTATCTATAATGATTTCAGCATTATCGAAATCACCCAAATCAATTGTATCGTTCCTAGTTTTTATCCATACTCCACGACCAGTACCTTTTATCGTGATAGTGGGCTTCACTTTTAGACCTTCAACGGTTGGATATATTTCAATCGGTTTTACTTCTTCGCCGTTGTCTCCCATTAAGTAAGAACGATTCTGAAAAGTAATCATCGTTGATCCCCAATAAGCTCCACCCTCAATGACAATAGGTAATTCTACGGCTCCTGATCCAGTATTACCCATTAGATAATTAGCCTGAAACGTGATTGTAGTTGATCCCCATGTCACGCTAGTTGCATCAGATCGGGTATATTTATATGGGTCACTCAACAAAATCGTGAAAGTACTAATAATTCTATTGATTCCCTCCGGAACACCAGCTGATTGTGATTTACTTCCGCTCCATATCATTTCCGGCTCATCATTAAACCATATTTCAACATCTTTCTCGCTAAAAAGCGCAATGTTTAGCCGATTAAAAAGATCTCGGAAATCTTCATTTGTAGGAGCTTCTAACAAATATTTTATTGTCAATTCTCTTTCGGGAATACGAGCATAAACATGTCTCTTACCATCTCTTATCCCCAATTGATAACTTTGAATTTCCGTAGAAGCAAGTTCTCTACCTGATACCGATAGCGTCCTATAACCTGGCACAAGTTCTTCCAAGAAATAACCATTAAAACTCATCGCTTCTTTCGGCAAACCTTTTTTTTCAGGAGTGTCTATAGTATCCACAAACTTATACATCAATATCTCCTCCCTAAAGATGTGTTTCTTTTGTTGCTGATTCCTTGTAATTCCGCAGCCATAAATGGCGCTGTTTCTTCAGCGATGACTTTACCATTCAACATAGATTCTACTGTCACATACAACGCTTGACTATTGCTGAATTGTAATTGACCGGATTGACCTAATGAATTATTGTTTACATTCATTGCAGAATTGGACAAAATATTACTAGCTTTATCAACCATCTTTGCGCTTTTTTCCATTCCAATCGCTAAACCTTCTCCGACAAATCCCCCTATTTTCATCATAACTCGCGAAGGGGAATGTACATCTAGAGCTTTACGCATTGTGTTTGCAACGTCATTCGCAATTCTATTTGCATTCGCAATTGCAGATTCTCCGCCTTGATTAATACCATCTGCAAAACCTTGCATCACATAATTACCTATTGTATTCATTTCATTAGGCAAGCCGTTAAATTCATCTTTAAGCTTTTCTGTGATAGATTGAATATTTTGAATAGGTTCATTTTCGCCATTCTTAATCCCTTGTGCTAAACCGGCAGTTATGTAGTTACCGTTTTCTACCATTACTCGAGAAGGCGAATGGATACCGAGGGAACTTCTTAGTTGTTCATCGACTGTGTCGCCCATTTTTTCGGATGCTTTTCCAGCAACCTCTGTATTTTCATTAATCCCTTTTGCTAATCCGTTAGGAGCCTCTTTTCCTGATTGATATAATTTAGGTTGTAAATCTTTGAGCGGATCAACAGCCTTATTGACCAATCCTTTTGAAGCCTCTTCAACTTGATTTGAATTCTTATCAATATCATCTTTAATTGTCCCTGTAATTCTGCCTCCGAGAGTGAATAGATCACTACTCTCAAACGCATTTTTTGAACTAACTGCAGCCTTATCCACCGTTTTGCTCATTTCATCCACAAAAGGTTGAGAACCTTCGCCAGCAGTTCTTACCATCGCTTCATTAGCAGCTTTAACGCTGTTGGAATACGTATCACTAAGCACTCTTAACTCCTCATCGCTTCGGTTAACCAACTCTGCCGCTTGTTGAGCGCCTGCAGGTCCCATCTTCTCTAGTTGAGTAATCAACCCTTGGTCGACACCTCTTTCAGCAAGCGTCGCTACATTTTCTGACCACATCCGCACAGCTTCGGCATTTTTATTCAAGTTTTCAACCATTTGTTCTAAGCTGATTGTTTGTTTTTGTTCGATGGCATCAAATGCACTAGTTGTTTTTTCTCTTAGTGAATCATATTGAGTTTGCATAGCATCAAATGCTGTTTTTTGTGACTCCGTTAAATCAGCATAATTAACCTTTTGTTGCTCAACCATTTGATTTTGTACTAAGGTTAATTCTTCAGCGCTTGCCTTCAAACCGTTGTCTCTTGTAATAGTCGCTTGAGCTATTTGCTCCTCAATGTTATTCCGATTCTCTTTAGCTGTAGTTAAAGCTTCTTCGGTGTTTTTAATCTCGTTACCCCAAGTGATGAATTTATTGTCTACTTCCTGTTTCGCTTCTTCAGCGTTTTTCAAATTTTCGGTAGCTTCGGCTCTTTTTTGATGCAACTCTATCAAACGTTCTTCTGCAGCATTTCCCATTTCTTGTTTTTCCTGTAGCTCAAGACGTTTTTCAAGCTGTTCATTGCTCATAGTAATGCCGTCAGCCTCTTCGTTATAAGCTAACCCAAGCCCTTGAACCTTACTGTTCAATTCATCAACTTTTGTTTTTAAAAGTTCTTTAGTTTCAGCAGATTTATTTTCCTGAGTGGCAAGATCGACAACCTCGTCTTTTAATTGACGATTCACGTCACTTTGAGCTCTGGTTTTCTCAATCCCTTTATCATATGATATCGTCGATTCCTCTAAAGAGTCTTTCATATCATCCTGTGCTTTTTTTAATTCTTTAGACGCTTTGGTATTTTTGTTTGTCATCCATATTACAGTTGCGCTTACAGCAGCGATCGCGCCCATAGCTATCCCTAACGGACCTAATGCAGCATATAATCCGCTAGCAGCAGCTTTAAATCCAATTGTCGCTTTTGTCGCTAACATTTGGGCTCCAGTAGAGAGACTTATTTTCCCTGTCAAAGCTCCGAGTAACACAGTAGTAGTTTTAATCGCTATGCTTCCGCCTGCTGTTGCAGCTTGATAAGCTTTCATTGATGCCATGCCTGCTTTTGTTGCTACAGTATATGTTTGAAATACATTCGTAGCTATCTTGACGGAATCACTCATTCTCGTGATCATTGGTGTTATAGTATTTATAACTTTCATAGTACCAATTGCTGTTCCAACACCTGTCAGTCCTATTGCAAGTGGTGGAAGTAAGGGCGTTAAACTACCGATAACTTTAAATAGTTGCCCAAAATATGGTGTTACTGCTTCGATTGAGCCGATAACAATCTTGAATGAGGTATTGATTCCTTCTTTCATTTTATCGAAAATCCCCATGATCCCATCCGCATTAATGCCAGCATCTTTAACAAATTGATCAAGTGCTTTGATAACATTAGCGACTCCTTTTGTGACTGCATTTCCCATGTTTTTAAAAGAAGTTCCAATACCTTTCGAGTTAGCTCTAGCAAGTTCAGCAAAACCGCCGACGCCATCATTTAATTTGATAATCTCATCATTAAATTGTGTAACGCTTATTTCTCCACTTTGGAGTGCTTTATACAAATCTTGAGTAGACGCGCCAGCACCAAGCATAGATGTTGCTGTCTTATCCAATCCAATACCCATAGTATCTTGCAGTGTTCCCCATATCTCCATATCAACCTTGCCCGAACGTAACATTTTTAAATATTGTTCTGTTCCTCGAGCCGCCTTATCTCCACTAGAACCACTAGCAAGTAATGCATTATTTAAAGCAATTGTGCTTTCTGAAGCCTTATCTGCGTCACGAAAAACCAAAAACATTTGTTGAGCTGTTCCAGTTACTTCATCCAAAGTAGATGGTAATCCATCTATCCCATCCGAAAGGATCTGCATTCCGCTGTCAGCTTCTTCTGCACTTGCCCCTAGCGATTGTAAGACAGTCGGATATTGATTCAATGTGTCAAAGCGTTTTATTGCACCACCTAAAGAATTTGTAATTGCTGAAACGCCTATATCAACTAATTTAAAAACACCAACACCTTTGGCAATGTCCAAGATGCTAGTGTTCGTTTTTTTCATTCCGTCATCTAATTTATCTGTCGTTCCTACGGCATCATTCATCTTGCTAGTAAAATCTTTATCTACCGCAGATAAAACAGCTTGTATACTGTATGATTGGGACATCGTTTACCTCCTTTCTTATATTTTCGATAGGAGCTTGTACATTTCTATTTCTGATTCATCCACGTCTAACGACTTACTAGATACGCCTGTTTCTATTAGCTTCTTATCATAAAAATCATAGAATGTAGGAAATTCTGGGACAATTTTATCTCCCTGTTTCTTCTTATTTTTGGCTACCGCAGTCTTATAAGCTAACAAATGCAGATTCTCCATTTCATCTATCTTTTGGAGCCTCATACCTTCCATCAACATCGAATATTCCCAAACAGTCATCTTTCCTATCACATCAAAGTCAGTAATGTTTAAATATCTAATTATGTTTAAAGTGATGTCATCATGAGTTAGTCGTTTATTTGAAGTTGTTTTTTCCACATCGCTAGTTTCTTTTTTGATATGTTAGACTCTCCAAGCGCTTTTAGAACTTGATTAAACAGTTCGTCCATATCTTCTGATTCTTCGATAAATTTATCGATTTGATGACCACTAGGGCGTCCTTTTTTCATATGTGCTGTTCCGTGATATATCACTTCTTGTAGTGCTGTTGCGCTTTCCGAATACAACTGTGGCAGTAAAGTATCTAGTCCAGCGCCAAACGTTAATCCTTGTCCTTCAATTCTATAAATCGTGTCGATTTCTCGATTAAACGCTAAACCAAAAATAATCTCAGTATCTTGTCCATTAATTTTTAACTCCATTAAGATTTCCTCCTAAAATAAAGGGACAGAAAAGTTCTGCCCCTTCTTCTTAAATTATTTTTTTGTCGTCCTAGCTTCTCCGCCAGTTTCTGGAACATATTTACCAGTATCACGGAATGAATATTGGATAACTTGTGATTGCTCATCAGTTACTGTAGCCATCCCTTTAGCTCCTGTACCATTGATGGCTAGACCAATAGATAACTCTGTTAAATCTTCCGCTCCGAACGTCGATTCAGTAGATGTGATATATCCTTGGTAATAAGTAGCAGGATATTTTTTCGTTTCCGCTGCTTTTGTAAGATCGTCTTCAGTAGTTTCCGTTTTAGTGATTTCCCAGATTTCGTAAAGACTCCCTTCAATGACAGCTTGTTCTAATTCGTCTTGTAACGTATCACCTTCTGCTAAAATTGAAGTAACATCCATTTCGACTGTTGCTACGCCTGGTACGTTTACATTCCCGTCTTTCGTGATCGTGTTACTTGAATCACCCTCAATCGTGCGACTGTGTTCAGTTTGAAAAGCTAAACGTTTCGCTTCAACTTTTTCAGCTTCTACTAATTTTCTAAAAAGTAAAAATACATTAATACCTTTAATTGCTGTTGCCATTAAAAATCCCCCTAATTTAAATAAATAGGCACAACTAAAATCCCATGTAATAGGACATCGGTTGTGCTTGTGTCAGTAATTGTTCTATCTTCTATTTCTGATTCTTTCACCTGAAAATGTTGGATCAAAGTATTTAATACAATGGTTTTAATTGATGAAAATTGTCTTCTTTCAGAAGCAAGCCCCCAAATATCAATAGATAAACTAATAGTTTGAATACTTCCACTCTTTGTTGGTAAGCGACCAGTATCGGTATTAATCATCTCTACAAATGGATAACCTACATCATTCATTTGTTTATATATATATATATCAAAGCCGAGTTTTTTTAGTAGTGTATAAGCCTTATCAAAAATATATTGATCATTCATTTGACTAACCTCTGCATACCACTTTTATATTTTTTCACTTGTTGCCTAAAAGCTGGTCCGATATAAGGTTGGGCTTTCATAAACCTAGTTCCTAACTCTACATATCCATCGTAGTCAGTGTGAGGCTCTGTAATACTAGTCAAGCCATTGTCTTTAATAGTTTGAGTTATTGACCTTTCAAGCGTTGCAGTATCGACTGGGGCATTCACCTCAGCTTCATGAGTTAACTCAGTACCATTCATCCTCACAACATTTTTCAAATCATCCAACGTCGCATTTCTTTTCAGGGCTTTTTTAAATTCTGATGCTCCAATAATAGTTTTTGATCTGCCCATTAATTGGTCACCTCTTCCACCACAAAAGCACATTTGCGACTCGGTTGTCTCTTCGTGGCCACTTTATACTTTTTACTCTGATAGATCACATGAGTAGGATTAAATTTCAAAAAAGTTAAAAGTCGAATAACTTTGATTCCTTTTCTCCAATCACCGAAAGTAACTTGCATAATCTCTTGTGATGCATCAGTAATATTAGCTCGTCTTTCTTTAAACTCAGTAACTTTTGTAATTTCTTTACCTTGCTTCGGATCATATTCTTTTTTCTCAATGCGAAACTCAATTTTTTCATTATATCTCATATAAAACGAGCAACTCCTTTTCGAGGAGAAACATTCTTTTCCGCTTCTTCTTTTGCTTTCCAAGCATCGATATCGTCTTGAAATTCATCCAAAAGTTTTCCGTAGTTGATTGTTTCTCCCTCTTGTCCATAGGAGTCCATCCCTTCGTTACCTTTGCGGTTGAATCGTTTAATAGTACACTCAACTACGATATAAGATAAAACGTCAGGAACAGCTTCTAGGAAGCCTAAGCGAACATTAAGCTGTTGAGAAATACGTTTGATAAAATCTATCAGTTGACTGTCTATATCAGTGTCTTCTATTTCAAGTGTTCGTTTAACTTCTTCTAAAATATCTTGATCACTCATGACTGCCTCCTTTCAAAAATAAAAAGGCTAGTCAATGACTAACCCTTTTTAGCTGCTTTTCCTGCTGGTGCTGGTAATACGGTAGCTTGGAATACGTTGTCAGCTTCTGGGAAGCTAGGTAAAGCTGTCCCTGCTGCTTTTGTCCATGTACCAACCGGATCGAGTGTTTCTTCGTATACCATTGCAATGATGTTTCCGACTGTATAATCGTTAGAACCGCCAGAAAGTAAACGAGATTCTTCAGGCGTTACACCAAAAATTGATTCCCCAGGGTTTTCTGATCCAAACATAACCAACTTATCTTCTGGGAAGTAACGCTCTTTAACTAAAATACCTGCTGCATTTTCTTTATTGTATTTTGCATCATACGTAGCGATAGTTGGTAACCCAAACTGTTGTAACATTTGATTTAATGATCCAGGAGTTGGTAATAGACCAGCATCTTTGAAATATGCTTTGACACCTGCATTTTGCAGAATAGCATTTCGAACTTTAGTTGATGTCAACATTCTAGTAGGCATAGTATCTAACGCTGATGCCCAATCTGTTAATAATCCGATGATATCCGTATCAGCTTTAGTAAAATCGGCAGTTGCTTGGTGATCTTCCGGAACTCCATAATCCACGACTAAATCAAGTCCGTTTTCATCAAGCGTTACAGTACCGTTTGCCAATACTTCCATACGCATCTTTTCAACACGAGCGTTTACAGATCCAACCATTGAATCTACATCGTTATAAACTTCTTTTTCTAAATAACTTTGTTCCGCCGCAGTACGAGGGTTACGCAAAGCAATAAGATCCTTTTCTTTTAATTGAATTTTACGCTTAATAAATGCTAATTCTTGCGCACTTTTTGACCCTACACGAGAAGCAATCTCTGCCTCGGTGTCAAATGCATGCACACTAGCAATTGTGGGAATTTTTGAACCTGCTTTTAATACATCAAACTCTAACCCTTGAACTTTACGAGACGGAAATAACGATTCTCCAAGTAAAATCGGTGCTTGTCGCCCATTTACATAATCTAATACATTTTTTTGTGAAAATAATTCTGCAATATTTGCCATTTGTTTATTCCTCCTATTTTATCCTTATTGTCCGCCACTTGGTGTAGTAGGCAGAGCTAACATTTTCCCTGTAGCATCATATAACTTAATTTCACGCATTGCTGTTTGTGCCGCATCTGTCGGTTTAACTGGTAAGCGATCGATTAAGATATGTCCTTCTACAATAACACCAACAGGTTGTGGGCCATTAGAAACATCTACATCATTAATAGTGATACCTTCTGCAGTTGAGTCGTTTTTAGGGTAAACAGAACCAGCTGGCAATACGCCATCCACCACCCCTGCGTGTGTATCGTCCACTTGTTTTGTGAAAGATAAGAAATTTGCACTTTTTAAAATATTAATATCTTTGAATGTTTGAGTTTTCTTTACATAAACCATTTAAATTCCTCCTAGTTTGTTGCCCAAGGATCTAACTCAGGCTTTTTAGTTTGATTGTTTATTTCTTTTGCCATTTGAGCACCACGAGAAAGAGTAGTTGATGTTGTGCCATCAAGTGGCATTTTAGAACCAAGTCGTTTTTCAAAGTCTTCCTTAATTGCTTCTCGTTCCACGTTGATTAAATCGACAAACGTTTTTACGCTCTCAGAAGTACCTTCTGCGCTGTCTTTGACAACAAACGATAAAATACCTTCGTTTGCTTTAATTCCTTTGTCAGCAAGCATAGAAGTAGCTGTGTTTGCCATTTCGACTAACGTCTTCTCTTTTTTTAACGCATCAATCTCTGCTTGCAGCTTTTGTTTCTCGTAATCTGTCTTTTCTTTTTCGTCCATTTCGGCTAATTTCTTTGCCTCGTCCTGTTCTTTTTGCTGTTCTGATTTCCATTTAGCAAATTTAGCGTCAATGATTTTGTTGACATCTTCATCCGAATATTTTTTATCGGATTCGTTTGTCTCTTGCTCATCTTCCAATTTTTCAACAATTTCACCGTTAGTAGCGTTATCCGGATTATCACCGCCACTATTAGATCCTGCATCTTCCGCAAAAAACTGCAAGTTCATTCTTAATTTTGTTATTTTCATGATAATCGTTCCTTTCCCATATCTTTTAACGTGGATAAATGCTTGCACTTCCATGGCTTTTAGAGTCTTCAATGCTTGGACATAATAAAAAGCCTAGTGATTTCCTAGACTTTAATCTTCTGTATAATTCATTTCATCGATCAACTTTGATTTTAACGCTTCAAGAATTCCTATCAGTTCTAGCCGATTGCTCAAAGAGTAAGACATTACTAGCCCTTCGTTTTCATCGATTCCCACAACTGCTATCTGCTCCAAATTAGTATGATTAAGTTCATCAATAATTGTTTGAACTGATACCCCTCGATCCTTCTCTTGTCGCTTTGCTAAAATGTTATTCATAGTTTTTTCTCCATCCAGCTAACAGTCTTTTCAAGGTGGAATAGCTTGCCTATTGCCAGCTTGAAAATTGTAACAGCGTCTTTCAAATCTGAATAGGCTTGCGAATAAGTTTTTTCTACTTTCATAACCCTTTACCCTCCAAATACTTCTCAAATTCTTCACGATCAAAATATGGTGCTGTACTACATCGGCAATTAGGATGAATAGGAGATGCGTTCACTCCTACTTCAAAATTATCAATCGATATCGGATCAGTTGATACGGCCTTGCATATCGGACAAGCTGTAGCTTCCCTTATGAAAATGAACTTATCAATCTTGTTAGAGTTATAGGATTGCTTCTGTACTTCTGATTGAACTCTTGCTAACTCAGTACGTGCTAATCGCTCAGCTTGGTTTTTAGCCACGTCAAAAAAATTTCTCAGTTGTCTAGCGATTTCACGAGGATTTAAACCTTGAACAATTGCTTTTAACAAAAGTTTTTCTAAAGCTGTTCTTAAATCTACTTGGATGATTCCCCAGATACGATCACTAAAGTAAGCATTTTTGTATGATCCATTAATGATTGAATCAATTTTACTTTTGTAGTCTCCAGTAACATTTCCTAAAATCCCTGACTGCCTATCGAATTCGCTTCTTGCTTCGGCTGATAGATATTCTTCAAATATTTTCTGTAACGCATCACTAGAAGCTGTTAACTCCAAAAGCAAATTAGATCTTAATAACTCGAGGCGATTGATCCTCATTTTTAAGTTATAGATTTTTAATTCACGATTGGCTTGAGACGAAAAGTCTTTTTCTTTAACGTATTTCTTAGCCTTTGACTCAAAAGCTTTAACATCCATATCAGATACTCTTTTTCTGGCCTCTTGCATAGATATGCTTTCTTTGCTTGCATACCTCCCTATAAATCCATCAATTTCTTTTTGGATTTCTGCAAGAGTATCAACGTATAGATTTTCAATTTCTTTCGCAATTTCTTTATCAGTTTTTTTACGAGCATTTATATTTTTCTGTTCTCGATCTTTCCAATAACTAATCTGGTTGTTCTTCATCATTGTTTAAATCAACCTCTTTTTCAGGTTCTTCATCGTAGACACGACTGACACTATCATCAGATTCTTTCTTAATGCGTTTGATTTCTGTTTCTACTGGAACCCCAGTCAACTTAGCAGCCATTTCGCATAATGTTTCATCAGAGACTATTCCGACCATGCCAGCAATAACTTTCATGATTTCCTCGTCAGATTGCGGAACGTTAGGTGTAAATAAAATCTCAATCTCATTTACTTTGTCATACAGTATTTCTTGTTCTTTATCTGCTGATATAAAAAGAGACTTCACTTTATCAGTAAAGCCTTGTGGTTTATTCAAATTTTCTTTCAATGACCAGGAATGAGTAAGCAATCTTAAACGCCGCATGATAGCTTTTTTAATCATGCGTTCTTTGTTCTTTCGATCGTTATCGTTCCCCCATCCTTTGAATCTAAATCCGATACCTGATTGATTACCACCCATATTTTCATCCGTAAAGTCAATCAGCGATGTAAAGCGCAACATGTCAGATACTAGCCTGTCATTATAAGCTTCTGTTCCTACTGTATCGTATTCTTTTTTGAGATAGTAGGCATCAGGTTCGCTTCCTGTTTGTCCCTCGCCATAATGCTTTTTATCCCCTAAAACCAATACTCTTGCTTTAATCATTGCGTTTAGAACTTCTAGTTTAGAATTCTCTCCCTCTTCATCTGCTGCCGTTTCTGGATTACCTTTGATAACTAAGTATGCTTCAGATGAATCTTGCTGAAAATTAGCCATAGATGATTGAGATAAGTCGTAAGCATCGATATTATCTAAAACCTTTTCGAAATCTCCTAACCGTTCCTCATTGTTAATCCATTCGTTGATTTGAACGGTATTAAAATAGGTTTGATCGTGATCATAAAGAGTTAGGTTATCGTAGTCTTGATCTTTAGTTTCGAACTGATAAAGAAATCCATCGTTGGCATAAATATCGACGTAGCTTGTTGTTTCGTCATTAAACTCCACATCGTAATGATTTACGCCACAAATAGAATTAGCATTTTTAGTTGTATCGTAGATGATAAACGTTCCTTCTGGATTAAGCTTAATCAGCGTTTCTTTTCCATATTCATCACGACCAACATACTCATAAGCTCTACCTAATACAAGCAAGTCATCCATCATTAATTGATTGTGATAATCTTCATTCGATTGACTAGCGAACTCATTAATTTTTTTCGCAATTGTTTTATCGCCACTATACTTTAATGGGTTTCCTAAAAGCACACCTTTTTTAAAATTTACAATAAAGCTTGCCCAGTCATTAGCGATCTTATTATCGGCCCGATCAGCGCTCTTATCCTTTGTAAATTTAATATTATTTTGTGCTAATGAATATCGCTTTAATTCCTGCAATCTAGGAACTTGCTTTTCTTTATGATGACGGATGATTTTAACAATCACCTTCAACGTATCTTCACTTTCAAAGTCGATCACTTCTTCTGTATATCCATCAGTTGTTGCCATTATTCTTTTTGGCAATTTATTCACTGGTAAGCGATAGACTTTGTTTGCTTCTTCATCAAACCTTGAACCGTTTAAAAGTTTCTTTTCCATTTTATCACCTACCTAATCCTAGTTTCTTGAATGTATCTATTGTTTTCTTAACGTTTATTGCTTCTGGCTTGAACGGCTCATAAAATGCCAATACTGCAGCATCAGCCACGTCGGGACTTCCTACTCCTCGTTTTTTCATATCATCCTTACTTTCGAGATGTATTTTGCCTCGGCTAGTAATCTTATATTTACGGTTACTTAATTGCTTAATTAAGACTGGATCGTTCGGTAACTGAAGAACAACTTCTTTGTTTTGGATATTGTTAGTCATGTTCTCTTCTAACATTTCTTTTAAATGGCCCCACAACTGAGTACCCAAGTTAAAGTAATAATCATCTGCGGCAGATGATCCGTTGTTAACGGGTATGATTTCATATGGCAAGCGTTCTTCTTTAACAACTTCTTTCAATCGGTCAGTTACGCCACCACCCACTCCAGTATCATCAACCTTTATTACACCTTTTTTAAGATTAGGATATTTGGACATTAAATCCTTCGCTAACATCAGAACATTACCCGCAGTTTCCATTGTGTCCTGCTTGTGGTATCTCTTATATTCCATGGCTTTATTATCAATCCGAGGAAATAAAATAGTGCTGTCATCACCGAAACGGGCAACGTCAACACCAATGTGAAATATTTGAGCTTTGTCTATGTCTGATTGTGGAATTGTGCTGTCAATGGCTAATTCCACTGTCTCCATGCTAATTAATGAATCAAGAGCACCTTTAGGAAAGTCTCCGTATATCCGTACCCTAGCAACATCGGATTCTTTACCATATTTAGAAAGTAACATCTCGATATTATCTTTACTTGTACGAGTACTATCAAAACTAGAAACTTTGTGCGTTTTATATTTGTCTCGATCGACATTGTGAGAGTCATAAAAAACACCTTCAAGCTTATTGGGGTTGCCACACATTAACAACTTATTGTCAAAGCCTGATAAAGTACCAAGGATAGCCTCCATAATTGGATCAGCTACGCCGGATGCCTCATCTACCACGATAAGCATGTGATCCTCGTGAAATCCTTGCATGTTCTCTGGTTTTGTTGCTGTCTTAGCTGTAGCAAACCATCGTTCTTCGTCGCCGACCATATAAATCTTAGTCTTCGTCCATTTGAGCAAGTCTTTGATTAATGATTGATTAAGCCATTTAGCAACCTCAGCCCACAACACATCATAGAGTTGTTGCATTGTCGGTGCCGTAGCAATAACTTTAGCGTATGGTCGACAAGTAAGAAACCAAATAATCGCCCCGGCTTCAAGTGCTGTTTTACCCACACCTTGTCCTGATCTGACAGAAACTTTCGAATGTTTAGCCAAGTCTGCTAATACATCATCTTGCCATTCGTCAGGATCCATAAAAAGAATATCTTGAAAAAAAGCAGATGGTTTATCGTAGTAATAATCAATCGCAGCACCAATATCTGTGAATGGTACAAATCTATTATTCATCTGTATCCACCGCCCGTTTGTTAGCTGCATCAATTACCGCTTGTTTCCAATCTTTAGATGCTGCGCCTTCTTTCGGACCGCTAAGTTTATCAAGTTGAGCTTGCATTGTTTCTAATTTTAAGCGTCTTTCATCTCTTTCGTCTGCCAATGATATAAATTGCTTAATAAGATTAGATAGCGTACCCATCGCTCTAGATTGAGCTGACAGGAAATTTGCTTGTTTATCCCAAGCGTATTGATATTCTCGTTTTTCCGATCGTTTGACAGGCATATTAGTCTGTGTATCTACAAGCGTGGGTTCGACGACAACCTCAGTTACGTTTGAGGTTGTGTCTAACTCATCTTGCACAAACATGATCCGTTGCGATCGGATGATAGCTGTATACTGGATCATGATGTTGTTCCAGATGATATCTGCTGGCTCAGATGTGTAAATTTCCTGAATCAACTCTTTAGTATCATCTGGCAACCATTTAGCAAACAGCCCATGCGATACAGCATTTTTATTATTAGGTGGTGCAGATCCACCCTTATTCCCTTTAGCATTATTATTGCCTTTAGCTGATTGGTAACGCTCCTTTTCATTCGTCACGTTACTATTGTCATTAGGAGCGTTACTTTTGATTTCGCTCTCCCAATTATCTTGAGATTTCCATTTACGTATCTGAGAGTCAGAACAACCTAATTCTTCAGCAATATCCTTTAGTTTCTTAGTTCCGTTGGATGCAATCCATATCTCTCTAGCTTTATCTCTATTTGGATTTCTAGCTCTAGCCATCCATATCACACCACCTCACTTTTTCGTGTTTGTTTTGTAAAACTAAAAAAACCGCCAAGAATGACGGTTAGTTGAAATATATCTCGTGAAAATGCGCCAATGCTTTATTGAGCTTTCTGTAAAAGCTACTTTCACTTATGAACATAGAAGTAGAAATTTTGATATTATTCCACTCATCAATTTGTATATATTTACGATTGATGATCGTTTTCTCAATTTCACTCAATTTTTCAACTGCGCTATTAATCTTGTCTAGTTCATCATTAGACCTTATGCGCCTTAGGCTTCTGTATCTGATTAATACATTATGCGCTTCGCTGCGTTTTCGCTTTTCGTCCAAAGGAATCACTCCTTAACAATCAAAGTTTATGTAATATAAAAAGCCACCGCATAAGCGATGACTATGTAGGCGCAATGCACCCGAATATTAATTTAAAGCGTGACAGAGTTCGAACAATCCTGGATCATTGCCTCTGTCACGCCGACTGGAGTCAAGCTCCTTGTAATACAAAGCAACCTACACGATGCGCTACGGTATAAACCGTCACATCCCTACCCCTTCGCTTCCTCGGTTGCCCTGAGATTGTTACCCAACAGTAGCCCTGGGGTAAACCAGTGATCTGATCGATTTGTGCTTAACTGTCCAATCTCTGTTTGGGTCGAACACTAAAAACCTAGGGTAATATAATCCTCCCAACTGAGATAACAGGACTCGAACCTGTAACAACCTGATTAACAGTCAGGCGCTCTACCAACTGAGCTATATCTCAATAAAACACCCACAGGCAAGAATGAAATAAACTCTATGAGGGAGAGTATCACCATCCTTATTTTTATTTGTTGTTCGCCTGCAAGTATCGTAAATAAGTGATCATCCGCTGGTATGTTAAAAGTAAGATTCATGCATCAGAAAATTAGAGTGTTCTTTCGTTTGCGGATGACCTACTTATTTCACGCTATCATAATAACATGGCAATAGTCGCATTGTGGTGCATAGAAAATGCATTTTACAATTCATTAAAAATATCTATACCGAAAAGCAATATTGATAAATCATCAATAGCATCATCTTTATTTCTTATAATCGTTGTTCTATCAACGTCGTAGCGGTCTGCTATAAGATCAATTGATATACGATTAATGTAAAAATCAATTAAAATATCGCATCTTCTGGCTTTAGATTTTTTATTTTCACCATTACAAATTTTTTGATATTTATCTAAACTATTATCAACATGCCCCATCATCTTCACTGTTTTAGCTCGGTTTTTCATAAGTGAGTCAACAGTTAAATATCCGTTATACCAAATAGACTGCTCTGCGCTTTCGTCAATTTGTTCTCGTACCCCTGCGGTATGTTCTTTTAATTTGTGATAATTTTCAAGTAGTTTTTTAGTATTATGCAATGATCTATTTTTAAATTCTTTTCTTGCTTTGTCACGCTCTTTTTTATCCAACTTGTATACTTCTTTAGCAATTTTTTTTATTGAATTTTCACTAAGCTCAACGATTTGAATTTGTTCTTCCATAAGCTAATCCTCCGTTCTATCGATATGATTTTAAAAGAAAACTCAAACAGTCTAACCAACCTGTTTTCTCATGCAAAGATTGGATTGTATCATCTTTTTCTTTCACGACCTCCAACGCCGCATCAATTGCTTTATTAATTTTTCTAAGATTTTCAAAGAAACCTATAAACATTCCTGCTGAAATTCCAGCGACAAACATAAAAATTTCTAATCCGTTCATCATGTTACCTCCCTGCTATTTGCTTATAACTTTCTTCTTGGACACCGATCAACACTGTTAGAAACCCCAATACCACAGGATGGTTATCATATTTATCGCCTAAATAACCCAGCGTTTGGACTAACCAATCCCAGTATTCATCGGTAGTAATCGGATGTTTTACTCTAATAATATTTGAAGCATCCATCCATTTTTGAATATCTGTAAAAACGTCTGACCAATTCAATTAAATCGCCTCTATTCTGATATAAATACCTGGAATGTCCGACCAGAACTTTTCAGCAATCAAACTGACCACATAGGAATCATCTTTCCAGAAATTTAATTTAGTCAAGCAATCTTGAATCAACTTATTGCTGTTGTCCAGATCTGGCTTAGTATATTTATACTCACCATTGGTATGATCACCAACAATCGGAAAACACCATTTTATGGTCATTCTTACTGGTCCACTCATTCTTTCATCTGGAACATGCTTGGCTAGATGGGCCATCAACTTAGATCTTGCTGCCTTTAAATCTCCCGGCTCATAAAATACCGGCTTGTTGTTTACCACATGAACTTTCTTTTGCTGATGAGTTGTTTCTGGTGGCACAATGTGTAGAAAAAATTCAATCATGTACCAACACCTCATTTTTTAAACGCTTTGCACACTTCGGACAATAAGGACCATCAAATGTTTTCGTCAATTGTAAATCTTGCTTATCCATTCCGAATGTAGTTTTACAATCAGAACATTTGATAAATATCTTTCCAAATAGTGTCAACTGAATTTTTTGTATACATTTTTTCATTCTTGCTCCTCCTGTTCAGTTCCGGACCACTTTCCAGTTTCTTGATCGTATTTAATATATCCTGCATCTTTAGCATAGCCTCTTAACCAATCTAATAATTCTTTCTGAGCGCCTAACCATTTAAGCACTTCGCTTTTTTCTATATCAAAATCTTGATTAGGCATTTTGTGATAAAGAGCAGGCATTCTTTTCAAGTCATCTAATCGTTTACTTCTTAATCTCTTTCTTCTTTCCAAAACTAAACCTCATTTCTTGTTATTTTATTTTGGTATATGCCGTTTCTTTTTTTCTCTGTCTCCTCCAAATTTTGTCACGCTGTATTCTATTGTCTAATCAAGGGGGGTAAACCCCTGATTAGACAAGAATAGCGGACAGCGGTATGACGGTATTTCTAGTAGTTGTCGGGGCTTGTCGGCGCTATTTAGCCCTTAACGTACAACTCGTTTTGTCGGGGCTTGTCGGCGCTATTTAGCCCAGACAATCATTTTTCTTTATTTTTATAGATGAATCCGTCTTCTGCTCTAAATATTTCGTGTTTTTTTACTCTTGTATAAACGGTGCTTCTTGCAATATCTAAATAGTCAGAAAGTTGTCCAACTTCTACAGAATCTCCATTTTCACTCAATATATTAAATGCCTCTTCTAGTTCTTTCTTGGCTTTCTCCGATCGACTCTCGTTTGATTTAGAAGTTCCTTTTTTCCATTTCTCTTTTGGATTATCCTCAAGAGTGATATCTTGTAACGAATCATCCAGAATATGAATAGGAAACTTGAACCAAGCATTGACAGTCTTGAATCTCGGAAACTCACGTAACGTACCATCTAATCGCCAAGCACTACATTGTCTGGCTGCCTCAACTGCTCTTTGACGTTCTTGTTCTACGATTGCTAGAGTTGGTTGTGCTTGAATAGCTGTCATTAAGTGATGGCTCATTTGTTTCTTACTAAGTAGATCATCAAGGCCTATCTCATTATAAGAAGGGTTATAAAACTTGATTGCTCTGGAATAGGTGTCACAAATTGCCTGATTTTCAAGTACCATATATCGATCTTCTGTGACTGGTAACTCAATCAAATCGAGGATTGCATCTGGATCTCTGGCGAATACTCCAGAACCGCTGGAACGATCCATTGAATTTTTGCCGCCTTGTGATCCCTTGCTGTGGTGATGGCAATAGATAACCGCACAACCAAGCTCAGTTGCAATCTTGTCAAATTGATTCGTAAAGTTAGCCATTTCATGTGCGCTGTTTTCGTCACCAGTTAATACTTTATAGATTGGATCAATCACAACTGCAATATACCCAGCTTTCTGAGCACGTCTGATTAACTTTGGTGCTAACTTGTCCATTGGACTTGTTTTACCACGTAAATTCCAAATATCAATATTTGCTACATTCTCATGTCCATTGCCTAATCGTTTGTAAATCTCAACAATTCGATTCTTGGCTGAATTAGCGTCAAGCTCCAGATTCACATAAAGAACTTTTCCTTGTGTACATGGGAAGCCCATCCAGTTTGTACCTTCAGCAATTGCAATAACTAGTTGCATCAACAGAAATGATTTACCAGCCTTACTAGGTCCAGCAATTAACATCTTATGACCTTGGCGCAGAACACCTTTGATTAATTCTGGCGCTAGCTCGATTTCAGTATCAAAGATATCAGCTAGACTTTCAGGATCTGGCAGATTATCGTTCATGTCTTCGATATATTCTTGCCATTCTTCCCATGATCCCTTGCCAATATTTTTAGCAATAAGGAATTGCTTTTTGTCACCTCTGATAAATCCTGGTAATCTCGTTAGTCTAGAAGGATTCTTATTTTGTTTATCTACTCTTAAACCGTTTTTTTCTACTATCTTATATAAGTAATCGACACGTTCTTGATACTGTGGGTAATTAACGGCATCAACTTTGACAATTGCATGAAGACTTTTTCCACCCGAATAAGTCAGTGCTACGATTGGCAACTCAAGTTCTCTAAGAATTTCATGCTGCTGTTCTATTTTCATGCTATCTGATTCAACTAGAGCATATCTGAAATCAACTACATTAGTATTTTTGATTCCTTCACCATCTAACGGGTTGAATCGAACCCAAGCGCCACATGATGGATTAGGATCTCCCATGACTGCACCGATGTCTCCGTTGTACTTTCTTAATCCTTCGATAAGATCACCAGCCGTTTTTGTATACACTCCAGAATTAGGAAGCCATTTTTCTATATCGCCATTTTTATGCAGATAGCCATCATTTACATAGCTGATAATATCCCCAGGAGAAAAAACAGCTTCTAAGTAATCTATAATCTCTTGTGAGGGATTCCAATGTTTTGGTTCTTGAATTTCTTTTCCCATGACCCAATCAGTTTTTACTAGTTTATAGCCCTTATCTACATCAGTAGCGATGAAGCTATCGTTCCAGTCTAGAAAAGAATCATCATCAGAATAAGAGCTTTGCCAGCCATTCTCTTTTGCTAGTTGTGTGATTGTTGCACCAGTAACTGGTGCGCCATTCCCTTTGAAAGTATCCCACTTTTTGAAACATTCCCCTGAATGATAGCGACCACTGTCTCTTTGGCTCCATCCATCCCAATCTTCTGGCGTAAATCCTTCATGCTTTAAAGCCATTCCACATTGATACCATTCTTCATACGATAGAATAGACGGATCAATGTGATCTAAAACTTCTAATAAATTAAAACTCATTCTAAGCACTGCCCCTCATTCTTCTGTTGTTAGCCTGCACTTTTGCATTTGCCCAACGGCAATTAGATGGTTCATAATTACCATCAACATTTATTCTGTCTATCGAAAGATCACTGTCATAACCATTTGCTAAAGCCCAATTTTCAAAATTCACGTAATCATTTTTCCATTCATCACAAACTGTAATTCCTCTGCCACCATAATTTCTAAACGCAAGACATTTTTTATTAAAACATCGTTTCTTCATTCCTGACCAGATTCTATAAAGTCGTTGTTTTGAACTTCCATGTTTATGATTGTTCCCCTGAATTCTGGATTCAATTTCAAGACACCCACAACTTTTTATCAAACCATTATTCAAATGATCGCTTCTTATCGATTTTTCCTTACCACATTCACACAGACACAACCAGTAAGCATGATTTCCAATATTATCTACACGCTTTAAAGCTACTAGCCGTCCGAATTTTTTATTTTCTAAATTTAATGCTGCTGGCATAATATCACCCCTCTGGTTTGTATTCCGATGCAATAATCCCGTTTGGAATACGCCATCCGTTACCTGCTATTCTGTCAATTAGTTTTCTAGCGCCTTCAAAATTCCAAGTTCCTACATGTTGGAATCCTCGTTGTTCTAAAAAGCGAATTTGTTTCGGCGTTGTTAGCCCTTCAACCTTCCTCTTGTTGAGACGATCAAGTAATAATGAAGCTTTACCAGCATTGTCAATTTCATCAGGCATTATTCCGAATTTTTCTAGTGTTTTAAGCTGATTATTCGTAGGTGGTGACATCTCGTAACCAAATGATGGTACATAACTGGATAAGTCTTCCGCTTGAATACTCATTTCAAATTGCAGAGGATCTACTAGCTTGCGTTTACGTTTCTTCATTTCAGCTAATTGTTTGGCTAGAGCTTCCTCACGTTGAGCAATAACATCATCTGCAGCCTTTGCTTCAGCTTCTTCTAAATCGATAGGACAACCAGCTTCTTCAATGTTTTCAGTCATCTTTTTGGCTACTTCTTCATTTTCAGCAATCAAATGTGCTGGATGACATAATTCATGACGTTCAGTATGCCAAAGGAAATCTAGCAGCAATAGTTCTTCTTTCCCTGGAAACAGTCTAGTACCACGGCCAACCATTTGACTGTATAGGCTCCTTACCTTCGTAGGTCGTAGAACAATAACACAGTCCACACTAGGACAGTCCCAGCCTTCAGTTAAAAGCATAGAATTGCAGAGAACATTGTACTTGTCATTTTCAAAGCCTTCTAACACCTCAGCACGATCTTTACTTTCTCCGTTCACTTCTGCCGCCCTAAATCCTTTGCGATTCAATATTTCTGTAAATTTTTGGCTTGTCTTAACTAATGGTAGAAAAATAACTGTTTTACGATCCTTGCAGTATTCCAACATTTCATCTGCTATTGAATCCAGATAAGGATCAAGCGCATTGCCTAAATCCTTCGTTTTGAAATCGCCTGCTTGTTGGCCCACTCCTGATAAATCTAATTTAAGCGGAACAGTTACCGCTTTGATTGGTGCTAAGTATCCCTCTTTAATCGCTTTTGGTAATGTATATTCGTATGCTAACGATTCAAAGTAACTACCCAAATTTCGCATATCTCCACGGTCTGGTGTAGCTGTAACTCCTAGAACATTGGCTGAGTCAAAATGTTTTAGTACACGTTGATATCCATCACTGATACAATGATGCGCTTCGTCAACTACAATGAAATCAAAGTAATCTGGTGGAAATTGACTCAAGCGTTTTTCTCGTTGCATAGTCTGAACAGAGCCAACCACAACACGGAAGAAACTTCCTAAGCTCGTTTGATCTGCCTTTTCGGTGGCTGTCTTTAGTCCTGTTGCCTTTTCTAGCTTATCGGACGCTTGATCAAGAAGTTCGCCACGATGTGCTAACACAAGTCCACGCTCACCCAAACGGACACGATCTTCAATGATCTTACTGAATACGATTGTTTTGCCGCATCCAGTCGGTAATACTAACAACGTTTTTTTCTTTCCTTCGCTCCATTCATTTTGAACGGCTGCTTTTGATTCATCTTGATACGGTCTAAGTTTCACGAATTAACCCCCTCCTGTATTATTTAAACAGTCCTCCAAAAGCTTGTTGCCTGCTCATGGTGCCGTTGCGTTTGTCTCCTTTTATTTTTAAGTCTAGATCAGGTTGTTTTGACAACTCTTTCCAACGGACCTGATCCACTGTCCCACTGCTTAACATCCTTGCTATACTCTCGCTAGCTTGCGCTGCTGTCATGCCTGTGTATATTAGATTACTCATTACTGTTGGGTATCTCCAATCAGGTATCACCCTCTACCTCCTCCAGCTTTCTGCCGCACATAGGGCAGTATTTTATCGGCACCGCTCTTGTACCGTGATACGTCACTCTAGATACTAGCAAATATTTGTATATTGATATCTCTTGCTCATGATCTCCAAAAGGCGTAGGCTCAATTCCTTTAACGATTGCTTTGCCACTTACGCAATACTCACACATCATCTATCACCATCCAATCTAACAGCAACCGTCCTCTTGCCTTTGTCACGCTTTTTTAGATACTTATCGAAATAATCGATTACAAAGCCGACCTCGTATGAGTTAAATTTTTCCACTGATACCATATTGATCGGATCGTCTGATTCATTGTCCGTTAAATAGATTGTGTAAGAATACAAATTACCATCTGTAGTTGTGCCATTTTCTTTCTGGTTTACTGTGTCTATCTCAATATGAGTTTTATCTGTATTGTAAATTTCAATTAGTTCGTACAACTTTAATCACAAAGGAGTAAAAAGCTTTTTAGTGTCGGCCGACAAACCTCCACTCCTTTCGTTTGGTTATCCTCTTAAAATTGTTTGCCGCCATGTTTAAACGGACGAGACTTGTTATACTCATGTTTTTGGATGATCGCCGATTGCAAATCAATACCATAATGCTCACTCATATCCATAATCCTGATAACTACGTCAGCAAGCTCAATCGGTACACCTTCAAGTGATCCGTCATGAGTGCTAACGTATGTTTCGTTAACTGCTAGACCTTTTCTTACCTCTTCTAACGCTTCAGACAGCTCGGAATGACAAAGAGCAATTAATGTACCAAAATCTTGTTCTTTCTCCCACCATCCGTGATCTACTGCATTCTGATGCACTTCTATTTGTAATTCGGAAATTGATTGTTTTTTCATTCCGCTTCCTCCTTCCATTGTTCAAAAATCAATTTATTTCCTGTTAATTCGTTTAATTTACAGACAAGCTCATTGTCACTATCTTCTAGCTCAAACTCCGCGAACACTAAACTTTCATACCATGCTGCCATTGTTGCTATTTCATCAACAGTGAGTTCAGTTGTGATTTTTTTATTTCTCAGTTCCGTCGGATATAGCATTTATTCTTCCTCCTCTACTGGTACAGCCATTGCCTTAATCTCTGGAAAATACTTATCTATTTGATCCTGGGTAAATTTATAAGCATTACCTTGTCTAAAACTGATCTCACCGTTATCTTTTAGACAATAGTGTAAATTGCCGTTATGCGTATAAGGTACTGGCATTGTAAAAAGCGGCTCTTTTTCCACGGTATAGCCGTCTAGCCATGCTCTAGCGAAAATTTCTACATTACTATTGATCCAGTTAAATAATTCAGGTGATCCTTTGCCGTCAAGCACATATATAATGGCAACGCCTAAACCGCCAACCGGAAACTGTTCTTTCCTCATTTCTAGATACTCAGCCACAAACTCTGGCACCAGAACTTTGTCCTGTTTGGTTGGTAGTGATGATTTATGCACAATCCGATAGCCGTTATCATAAAGTGTTTTATCGCCTCGTACTGGTACATTGAGATCTGCATGTTTAAATAAAATTCTCATATCATGATAAAAATCAGCTGGATTAAATGTGGGTTCATCAGTATCGGTTGTTTCTGCTATTTTCTTCCATGCTTGTAATTCTGTGATTTTTGAGTTGTTTAAACCAAATTTTGTAATGTACTGTAACGTCTCTTGGATGCCTTTGTTGCAGACTAACTTAAATTTGCGATCCAATTTTTCGTATTCCGCTGATTTTCTAAAAATATCAGTAAATTCCTCAATCTTTTCCATACGTTGTGTCCTCCTTATTCAAGAAAAGGCGGGTTTCCCCGCCCTTAAATTAAGCAATTATAGTGATTCTTTCTGACTCGATTTCTTCTTCTAACGCTTCAATTAAGAACTCTCGAATGTTTACTATTGCTTGGTTTCTCCATGCCCCACCATCAGCTTCAAAGATCGCAGCACGCGGACCATCTTTCATGCGGAATACAAATTGACTAGCTGGTTGTTCAACTTCTAAGAAAGTTCTGTATGGTGCCAATAAAACAGGATTAGGGATTTGAACATTCGCTTGCGTTGCTACACCTTGGTTAATAGTAATCGCTTGGCTAACACCGTCATCGCTTGCCTGTTTGACATTTTTTTCAGCTACATTTCCAACGACTTGTAACAACAATGCACGGTCATCTGGAATTTCTGAATTTTCGATCAAACTAACAAATTTTGATTGTAATGCAATGTTGAATTCTTCCATGTCATAGAAATTATCAAAATGAAATCTAGGAACGATTGCACTAGCTGTAGCTAAACATTCTCTACTTCCATCCTCTTCAATGATCCCTTTCAAGTGAACCGTTTGTTCATTTTTAATTTGTACGATCAATTTATTATCAATACGTTCTATATTCGCTTTAATATAATTCACAAATCCTGAAAGAGTATTGATTTCAAGTGGATCAGCTAGGTAAACTTTAGGTGCAATTTCTCTAGCATCCCCATTGTTGTTAATGACCATCCAACGTGTATCATTATCAAAATTAACTAAACGATCTTCTGGTTGAATTCCTTGTTCCATCAAATATTGGATTGCTTCTTTTGTCATTGTCATTTATTTATCCTCTTTTCTCTTGTAAGTTTATGATTTGTTGTTTTTGAGCTTCTTTGACAGCTTCTTCTTTTTCGATAACGTCAATAGGTTCACCGACATCCGTTTTTTGTTGGCCATCAACTGGATCAATAAAGGTCTGCCCTGGTGCCTCAGACTGTAATTCACGAGCAGCAACCTTTCCGCTGCTTAAATCCTTACCTGTTAAAATAGTAGTGTCAAAATCTCTTACTGGTGCAAGTTTTGTTGAAAAGCTACTATTTAGGACAATAACTTGACGGTTGTCATCTGGCGCAAATTCAAGTTTGATGGTGATTGCTCGTTTATCTTTCGCTTTAGTATTAGGATCATGGATATTATTAAATAATTTTTCTAACTCCCCATCCAGTTTTTCTTGGATAGCTCCATTCGCCATTGCTGATAAATTCAATTCAATTTCTTTAGACATTAAAATGCTCCTTTCTAGAATGCTCCTGGTTGAAACCCAGTATTTTGTTGTTGCGGTTGATTATTTTGATTGAAATTTTGTTGTACTGGTTGTTGATTTACATTTGTTTGTGGTTGCTGTGTGAAAGTTTGTTGTGGCGTTCCTGTTTGTGCTGTAGGTTTCAAAAATTCTTTGATTCGGTTATTTTGGCGTTCTTCCCCTTGGCTCTTGTAGCTATTGATTTCTAATTTTGCACGTCCGGTACTACCGATAATTGTTGACCAGTTCGGATTGAATGGCTGTCCAATAACTGGTGCTTGTCCAATAGCTGAAAAGAATTCTGTTAATTTCCATTGGAATTTTTTCATCATATATAAACGTTCTCTGACTACAGTTTTCCCTTCTGCTCCCGTTACTTCCAAAGATACTTCTGCATATGGCGCACCATTTGGAATCTTGTCACTAGCTCCGTCATAGATTTTGCGTTCCATATTTGTCACAGTAAATTGGTACTCTCCTGCTGGTAAAAGTGTGAACGAATTTTCTTCGGCCACAAAACCACCATTCCAGTCTAAAAACTCATTTTCGTTGTTGTTGTTCATTCAATATTCCTCCTAGAAATTTCTAATTTTTGTATTTAATAAATCCATTGCCTTACCCCAGTTACTTGATAAGTAACCCCAAAGATCGGCTGGAATATTATCCAATGGTGTATCGGCTGGCATAAAGCCGCCTTGATAAATAATTTGCATAATCTCATCGACTGTAACTTGATTAGTAACCATAAGATCAGCAACAGATTTTGGAACACTTTCAGGAATAACTTGATCTCGTTCTGGCGCAACATTTGGAATAGGAACATTTTCATCAGGTATACTTTGTGCTGCAGAAGCGACGTCAAATTTTGGATCAAGTTCTGGTTGAACTGGACTATTTTTTGGAATAGTTACTTGCATTAATGCCTGAGCAATCTGAGAATAATCAAAAGGCAATTCGTCAGCTAGTCCCATTCTATTTTTGGCATCCCAAGCTGGACGGTGAGTTGTATACATCATTCGTTGACCGCCTGTAGCCTTTTTGCTGTCTGTCTTGCTGTCCGTGATGATCGTTGTCTTGTAGTTCGCAAACAACACGGCATCGGCCCACTCTTTAACTATGGGAGCTGTCTTCTTCTCAAGCTTCAACTCATATCGATCATATGCCCCCATTTCGTCAGGCTCTTCTTTTTTCCGCAGCATTGCGTGGGCTGTGACAACAACATTGACACCAGCATCTACTACATCGCTTAATAGATTCAGTAAGCTACCCATTTCTTTTGCTAAGGCAACAAACTTTTTGCCGTAACCTTCTGAATCAATTGCTGACCATCCGTTAGAATCCATTAAATGGCGCTTGCAGATTTCTTCTGCCCAATCCATCGTATCGATCACTAATGTTTGGCAAGGCTTATTGGCCTTAACATATGACACTTGTTGTAGAAGCATCGTCCAGCTTGTTGGCTTGTCAAAACGTTTTACATTCATGTGTAACGTTGAATCCTCCGTATCAATAAACAATGGATCTGGAAACTGACTTGCAAACGTTGATTTACCGATTCCTTCAACGCCATACAAAACAATTTTTTGTGCTTTGGGTACTTTCCCGCTTGTAATATTCATTAAAATGCTGCTCCTTCCCATGATTTAGGTGCTGATGGAATGATATCGTTGACTGGTGCAACCTCGTCACCAGAAACATAACCGTCCTCGATAATTATCGAGCATTCATCACCAGTTGAAACTCTGGTTGCGATGGCTTGTAGTCCTTCATGTTCCAGCCACTTACCAAACTCTTCTAATGTTGCTAAATCCATTTGTTCTAATTTATCAATCAAAATGAACCCACAATCTGGTTTAAATTTACGAACAATCGCAGTTGAAACTCTAAGTTGTTCCGCTCCACTCATGTTGTCCCACTTCTGACCTTTATAGATAAGATCTCCATCCTCAACTGATAATTCAGGTAGTGGTAAATCAGCGTTATTCAATAAATCGGTTTTCTTTTTGCGAACATCTTCTAATTTTGATGTCAATTTTTGATACTCTTGACGCTGAACATTTGCATCTTCTTCTGCTTTGTCTTTATCCAAATTGGTACGAACTTTAGCGTTTATAGTTTCAATATCTAATAAATTACGTTCTAGCTCTGCTGTTGATTCGTCATTAAGGTTCTCAGCAGATTTTCTAGCTGTTTCAAGGTCTTTTTGTGTAGCTTCCTGTAATCCCATTAATGTTTGTAATTGGCCTTGTAACTCTTGGATTTGTTGGTTTACACGAGCTATATTATTTTCACCTTGTTGCAATTGATACTCGATCTGGCTTACTTGCTCACGTTTTCTCTGATTCTCACCATTACGAGCTAATATCTCCTGTTGCTGTTGAATCAACTCAGATGCTGATACAAGCTCTTTCGGTGCGTCAGGATAAAAGGGTTGCTCTTTAGCGAACTTCTCTTTCTGATCAGCGATTTGCCCGATTGTGCGGCGTTGATTGTAAATCTCATTCTCTTCTCGCTCAAGCTGCATGAGTTGAGGACCAACCCCGATAATTTGAAGCAAGGTATTTGCTTTTTCTTTATTGGACGATTCGATGAACTTCGGTAAATCGATGGCTAGCTCTTCCACAAATCCATTAAGTAATTGCTGACCAGCTTTTTCACCGTTAGGATCAATAACTTTCAATGTGCTATTTTTCCCCTTACGCTCAACGATCAATCCGTTACTCATAACAATATGAATATTTGGCGGTGTCACGGATCCTTCACGATGTGCTTTACTCGGTTTGTAACGATCGCCGCCTAATGCCCATGCGATGGAATCTAAAATACTCGTTTTCCCTTGGCTATTTGGACCGCCGATCACTGTCAATCCATTTTGAGTTGGTTCAACTTTCACAGCCTTTACACGTTTCACATTTTCAATCTCTAATTTATTTATTTTTACTGACATGATTTACCTCCTCTTTTAAAACTCATCCCACGGATCTTGATGATCTTCTTCTCTATCCTTCTTATTCATCTTTTTCAGTAACGTCCATACTCTCAAAAATGTTGAGATCAGGATAATTCCGATAATTATTTTTTGAATGAAAAATCCCATTTGATCACCTATTTCTTTGTATCAACAATTGCTTCGCCTGTTTGAACTTCAACCCAGCCATGTTTCATCCGTGCTTGAGCTTCTGTGTAGCGAACCAGTTCATCTGTTACAGAACTAGCAACTTTATTATTTGCTGTCGATTCTGCTTCAGCAGCTTTTACTTTTTGATAAGCATCACTATCAGCTTTAGTTTTTGCTGTTTCGGCATCCAGTTTGGCTTTTTCGTTGTCTTGACCAGCACGAATAATCCCGTCAATTGATTTTTGCGTTTCATCGTCCACCTCTGGAACTCCGACTGTTACATCCTCAACAACAAACCCTTTGGCTTCTACAGCTTTAGAAAAGTTTTCCAATAATGAAGCTTCTACTTTTGAGGAATCGCCCGAAAGAACGTTTAATAGGCTGTATTTTGAATACACTTCACGAGCTTCTTTTTGTAGTTTGGATTTTAACCATCCTTTTTCAATATCCTCTGACGTAATATTTCCGAATTCTTTGTACATTTTTGATGCATTAGTAGAATCAACTTTATAATCGTATTTGATATTAACCGTTGTTTTCTTTCCATCTGATGTTGAAACAGAAACGTCTTTTGCTTGAATTGTTTGCAAACGAATTGGGTATTGAATTACTTTATCCAATCCAACAAATTTAACCCCTTGAGACAATGTGTCGTCCTTGATACCACCGCTCATTGAATAGCGCACACCCACATATCCGTTATCGATCTTTTCAAAAAATTTGAACGCTCCGACTACTCCTAGACCGATTACAACTGCCCCTGTTACTAAAACCTTAGTTCCTGTGTTTTCTGACATTTAAAAATTCCTTCTTTCGTGTTATAATTTTTGTAAGAATAATTTATTTAATGGCTTGTATCGTTGGCAGACGATGCAGGCTCTTGTTTTTGTTCATCGTTAATTGGTAAATAACCTGTTAAAGTCAAAATTTTCAATGCAAATTGGTTTAACTCTTCTCTAGTCAACATGGGTTGAATTCCGCTAGTTATTAGCATATACTCAGCGTTTTGCGGTTCATGTTCAGCTGGCATAAATTCTCTAATCTCAGTACAGGTGTAATCTTTTGCATCTGTGAGATAAATCGAATCACCCCATCTATCTAATGAAAATTCTTGACCTGAAAAACTTAGTCTTTTTTCACTCATTTAATCACCATCTTTCAGTTTCACTGCAGTCAATGCTTTGTTTTTATCTTTACGAGATTCAAAACGTTTCTTTCCTGTCGGTGTGGTTAACCATTGTATAAAGCTTGGTTTCACTTCCAACCGCTCTGCGCACTCGTCTAGAGTTCCGATAAATTGAAATGAATCGCCTTTATAAATTGCGTATTCAATATTAGCCACTTCACATCCCCACTCTCTGAATAACATCCAGTATTAGATTGTACTGGTGATACATTTCTGTCAGCTGATCCGTTTTCTTTAAATCCTGATTTTTCAACGGTTTAGCATTTTCATTTCTGATTAATGCAGCATAGTTATCAGCTTTATCCTTTATTGCTTGGACAACTAGCTTAGTTTGTTCTGGATTTAGCAATTTATTCACACCTTTCTAATAAGCATCATTTGTTAAGATTTCAATATTCAACAAGATATCTTTTAAATAGTAATCTGCACCTTTTTCTGAATCAGATAAATCTGACTGCAAATTCTGAATAATACTTTTGACTCTTAATAGTTCATTCTTATCAAGCAATTCATTCACACTCCCACTTTCGGAAACACTTCTTCAACTCGACAATCCAATGCATCAGCTATTTTATACGCTAGTTCTAGTGATGGTTTGTACTTGCCATCACCAATGCGTACAACGGTTTTCTTTGATACGCCTACAGCATCTGCTAGTTGTTGAGACGTAATCCATTTATCTGCACAAATGACCTGCAAAGCGCTTGTAAATACTGCTTCTTTCTTTTTAAACATGGTCGGTTCCTCCCTAATTCACGTTTTTTCTACCATTCACATAAGAATGGAAATCTAACGTCCGTACAGCTACATAAGCGATAACTACTACTAAAGATATCCAAAAGGATATTGAAGCCGTAGCAATCACAAAAAGTGCCATAGGGATATCTTTTAATGTGAGTGTGCCGTTAAAAATACACAGGATCACGATTATCAGTCCTGCAAATACCCACATGCTTGATGTGATAGCCAGGAATAAAGCGAACGGTGTTTCGTCTAACGCGTTGAAAAATTTACGTTTCATTTTTTTATTGTCCTTTCTATTAGTATTGTTAGAAATCATTCACCTTGGTATACTTTATCTATCAGCAAGTGGTCTGCTGAAATAAATTAGGTGAGGTGGAAAATATGCAAAGACAATATGTCTCATCAACCAGAATTCGTAGTGTCGGTTGGTCAAATAACACTATGGAAATTGAATTCAAAGACGGAGCTGTTTATCAATATCACAACGTATCTCAGTCTGAATATCTTGCATTTATGAATTCAAGTTCTCTAGGTTCGGCATTATCAAGACTAGATAAATCACACACATACAACAGAGTTTAGTTTTCTTCTTTGATTGGTTGAAACCAGTCATCCGATACCACTTTTACCCCGTATGATTCGATCTCAACTCGGACATGCGGGTTTAATTCTTCTCGCAATATTTTTGCAATTGCCTCAGCGTGTTCGATAATTTCCTTGTTAATTTTATTCATTCTTCTTCTCCTCCTGATTTCTGTATTCTATCTACTACCCAACAGGTATACATCACCGCTAAAAACGCATAGGCTTGTACCGTCTCACCTGTGGCAAAGCAGATGATCGATACTGCTAGTAGGATTAGGTTTGCTGTTAGTTTCACATCGCTCTCGCCTTCCAACTGATGTTTATCCACTCGCTAGTGCGATAAATCATCAAACCAAATATCTTTCCTTCTCGAGTCTGCTCCTTGTGTTCAACTTGAAAACCACTACCAAGTTTTTCTTTCAAAAATTTTACAGTTCGATCGTCTCGTAACCGTCTAACGTAATAGCTTTGTTTAGTACCAAAATAAGACTCATTTTCGTCTTCTTTTTTAATGTAAATTTTAATACTGGTGAAACCTTTTTGAGCGTCCTTGATTATTCTTGTCTCCAAATTCAATTTCTTGTACCAACGTTCAAACCATTTTTCGAATGATTCATCAGTAACTTTATTAATCTGATCAATTAGACTCACTTTTCTTTTTCTCCTTCGTTTAATGAGTTTTTTAATTATGATGCTTTGCCTGCCCTGATATAGTTTCAGTTAAGAAATGGATTGCAAAATTGAATTTAAGTCATGAAGATTATAATGTTCTAGTAATTGACACAATGACTTCTTCGGTAGAAACTCACGATGCGGCTTTACTCGCCGGTGGTCCTTTAGAAAATTTATCTAACTTTTCCACACTACACACAGCCTCATGGGCAAATAAATACTGGTCAGCTAGTTCAGCGATGGAACTGCCTGAGTTGCTAATTTCTCCCTCTTTTCAAGTTATTGATATATGCTTGGTTTAGTTTTTTTAACTCCTCAGTGGAATTGTATCCACTTTTATTCAAGTTATCAGAATCGTGATTTTCCACGCTTTGCATTCTCATAGCATGATTACCACCGACATTAACGACGTTAACTCCACCACCATAAGACTTACTTTGCTCCTGACTACTCGCAATAGTTTGGAGCAATTTTGTTTGTTTTTTCTGTTCAGCTAACATTTGATTTAGTAGTTTCTCCATTCTTTTCACATCCCTACATTTAATTTCATTTCTCTGCTGCTTAACGATTTTCCATAGACTGTTAGTAGTTTTTACTAAAGCAATTTGCATAGCCTCCTCACAATCAGAACGGCTGATGCCAGGATAGGTTTGTTTCATTCTTTGAAAGAAGTTTTCAACTATATCCAAGTTTGACCACTCCTTTTTATTAGGTTTGTTCGAGATCTAAAAAAGATGGGGCTTTAGCTAAAGCTGCGAGAATTTCCGCGATTGCGTGGATTTCCTCTTTTCTATATCTTCTTAGTAATATAGTGTATAAAGTTGAAGCTTCTAAACAATATGACGTCGGCTTTGCAGTAAACAATTTATCGTATATTCCGTATAGTTCTTTTTCTGCTTCGTTTAAATCTGTTTCGGATTGGTTCATTGTTTTCCTCCTTTATTGTTAATTGAATTATGATGCTTTTTCTTTTCTGGCTTTCAGCCTATTATCAGATCGCCATTGCAAATATTTTTCAAAATGACCATAATGGATAAGGCAAATTTTGTGTGACGGATTTAAGATTGTATGTTTTATCGGGTAATTATCCCTGCAGTCTGCGATATAATCATTTAATGTTCCCAACTTTAGACCATCGATTTTTTTTAATACAACTTCTTTAGTCATATAATCTGTTTTTTCCTTATCTGGATCTTTGCGAATAATTTCAAGAAGTTTTTCACAATTTGATTTAGTTGGCATCTTTACACCTCCTTTTTAAGCTGTTTGTTTATTCTCAGTCAATCGACTATAAATTTCATCACTGACCGATAATTTCAACCCATATTTTTCTTTGACAGCCATTAATTCAACCGTGTCATCTAAAATGCGTTGTCTATCAACTAACATTTCTGGTGACATTTCATTCTTCTTAATCATCTTAGGAAATCCGTACATAATAGATACAGCTTTGTTAGATACTGTGTTAGCTTTAATGAAATTTACACGTAATGGCTTCTTTAGCGACTTTTTTAAATTCTCCATTGCTGCTTTTTGATGTTCTTTATCTAACATTCGGAAAATTTCAAAACCTTCTAATCCAGTTGATTGACGTAGTTCTTTGATTATTTTGAAAATCCAACGCTTGAATTGTTTAGCCTGTTCCATCTTTGAACTGAAAACTAAATCATAGATGCCAAATTCACTGATCATAACTGCTTTAGATTGATAGTTACTACCAGTCCCCCGAATCAGGGTAGTGGTTTTATCTTCATTTGATACGTGAGTAGCTACAGCATTTTCAGGTTTCTTATAGCCCAGCGCTTCTGCAACATCTCTTGCTACCGCCCACCATTCGTCATTGATAGAAACAAATCTAATTTGATGTCCGTTCCAGTTTTCTGTTTTCATTCCGATACTCCTTTCTCTATATCTCAATTTGAGATATATTTACTTAAAAAAATATTTCGGTTGGTTCTATATTAAAAAAATTAGCCAAAATATAAATTTCATAATCATGAAACGGGTATACACCTTTTTCTTTTAGCTCGTATTGCCTTCTCTCCAATCCTACAATCTCAGCTATATATGAGGTACTCAATTCTTTTTCTCTTCTAATAGCCCTGAGTCTTGTTTTTGGTTTTAGAAATTCCGCTTTTAAAGCTTTCTTTTTTTCTTTTGTTGTCATGTCTATACCTCCCTTCTGTAACTTACAAATCGATTATATCTCAATCTGAGATATAAAGTCAAGGTTTTTATCTCTAATCGAGATATTTTTCATTTACAATCACATTTCGTTGTGATATTATTATCGCATAAGGTTATAACAGGGGGTGATATTAGTGAAACAAAATATTCTTGGTCCCATTATTAAGGAGTTCCGAAAAAAAAGACATCTAACTCAAAAAGACGTGAGCAAATTAACTGGTTTCAGTCAAAATACTATTTCTAATCATGAAAATGGTAATCGTTCTCTCGATGAAGATGCCATTTATAAATATGCAAAGGCTTTTGATGTTAGTCCTGGTATTTTCTTCAAAAGCCTTGTTGCTAAAGCAAATTCTATTCCTGTAATAAAACCAGATCAATTAAACATCGATAACACGATAAATATTATGCGCAAACTAGAATCAGATAGAAAAGACAAAGTTTATTCTTTCGCAAAAGAACAGCTCGAAGAACAGAATAAAATAATAGAGCTGTCTCGTGTAACGGATACTGGTACCTTAGCTGCACACTCCGCTGACCCAGATAAAATATTTGATGAGGATGAAATAGATAAAATCAATGCGTATTTGGATGAGTTAGACGAGGAATATGACTCGAAGCATAAAAAATAAACTTTAGTAGGTGAGGAATTTTGAATGACTACGAATTATTAGTTGCGGAAGTTCAAAAAAGCGTGCCAATCATCGAAAAAGATTTATTTGATAAAACTGGTTGCTATGGATTATATAGGAATGGACGCATTTATATTGAACGAACGTTAAGTACGAAAAGAAAAAAAGAGGTTTTAGCTGAAGAATATGGTCATTATAAGACATCGTTTGGTAGAATAATTAGTCAAAAGACATTAGATTCTATCAAACAAGAAAAAACAGCCCGTAACTATTCTTACGAAATATTAGTTACCTTGGATGATTTAATCACATGTTCTGAGGCTGGTTTAAGCAATCATTACGAATGTGCGGAGTTTTTAAATGTATCTATAGAAACTTTGAAAAATACTTTTTTATATTATCAACAAAGATATGGTTACACCTATTTTTACAAAGGTAGAATATTTGAATTTAGAGATTTGTCCGTGATGGTATTAAATACGGGATTACTACAAAATTGAAAAGCGAGGAAATAAAATGAAAAAAATTGTTATTTTGAGTTTGTTAAGCGGATTGTTTTTAGTTGGTTGCGGAAGTAATTCCGATAAAAAAACTGAATCAACAAGCCCTAAAACTTCTGAGAGTTCAACCGCTCAAGCTGACAAAGATAAACAAAAAAATATTGAAATTGCTGTGAATTCATTAAAAAAAGGATTCTCTGCGTACCATGATATTTCGTTTGACAAAAAAACTAAAAGCTTTATTTTAAAGCCTAAAGAGGAACTTTCTGAAACTGAAACTTTAAAAAAAGTTGCTGATAGCCCTACTGAGCCAAAACACGAAGAAACATTGAAAAACATAGCTTCTAATTTTATTGAGCTTTCTACAACTATTTCAGAAAACATCGGTAAAGATTATAAGATAAAGCTTAAATATCCAGGAGATAATAATAGAGATATTTTCGTGATACAAGATGGTAATATCAGCTACCCGATTATTAACGAATTTAAGAATAAAAAGTCTAGCTCTAATGCGGAAACTAGCGAATCTGTAGAAGTTCAATCTTCAATTGATGTTGAAAATCAGCGTGTAGCTGATGAAAACGCTAAATTTAAAGTTGAAGAAGAAGCTAGTAAAGCTGCAGTGCAAGCTCAGTATGAAGAAGATCAACGAAAAGCTGATGAATTTAATGCCAAACTTCAAGCGGATGTTGAAGCAGAAAATGCTCGTGTTGAGGCTGAGGTGCAGGCTGCTCAGAAAGCTGAGCAAGATCGAGTTGATGCTGAAAATCAACGTATGGCTGAACAAGACAGAGCTAACGGCTACTAAATGATAAAAAACGTACCCCTCCGACCAAGAAGAAAGTACGCAAAACTAAAACCTAAATAGGCTTATTAGATATGCCTATCTCAAAACAAATAGGAGTGTATAAACAATGTGGATGGAACAAACCTCTGATGGCAAATTTAAGTACCGAGAAAGGTATACTGATCCCTACACAGAAAAATATCGTACTGTATCAATTACTCTCTTGAGTAATTCTAGACAAGCCCAGAACAAAGCCCAACGATATTTGAATGACGAGATAAACAAACGATTAACTAATAAAGTAGAAAGGTCAGACACCTTTAAAAACGTTCTAAAAGAATGGTTAGAAAAATACAAACATACTGTCAAAGAAACAACATATTGGCGCAACGAATGGAATGTGAAGCTTATTCGAAGATTCCTACAAGACGATATAATTGTAAAAAATATTGATGCCCCATTGATCCAAAAAGGGTTAGATAAATTGTATTATGAAGATAATTATTCGCTTTCCACTGTAAAGAACTGTAAATCTCTTATCAGAATTATTTTGGAGTATGCTCGGAGTAATAATTTAATCGATTACAACCCAGTCAACGATGTAAGTATTCACCAGAAAGTCATGAAATACGAGGAATTAGAAAAAATAGAAAGTAAGTATCTTGAAAAAGAAGAACTAAAAAAAATCCTTCATGTCCAACGGGACTTATTTAAAAGTAAACGCTTTGCAGATTTAGCAGAGTTCATGGCACTCACTGGTGTACGTTTTGGAGAAGCTATCGCCTTAGATTACTCTTGTTTAAATGGTAATACATTAAACATTGACGGGACACTTGACTACACAACAAAAGGAACTCCTGAGCTGTATAAAACCTTACCAAAGACTACTGCAGCTATCAGAAAAATAGAATTGAATCAACGCGCTATCGATATATTAAGTGACTGTAGGCTAGAGAATAGTCTTAACACTTCTGAACGTTTCACTGATAAAGGTTTCTTTTTCTCAAGCCTTCTTGGTAATCCTATAGCATTATCCAATTTTAATGATTCATTAAAACGTGCTGCGAATCATGCTGGGATAAATAAAAACGTGTCTTCCCACATTCTACGGCATACTCATATTTCCATGCTTGCAGAAAAGAGAATACCTATCAAAGCAATCATGGAGCGAGTAGGGCATACAGATGCAGAAATAACAACAAAAATTTATACACATGTTACAGAAGAAATGAAAAGGGACATTATAGAAGCCCTGGAAGAAATCGACCTATAATTGCCCCTTTCCTGCTCCTTTTACTATTTACAAATTAATAAAAATAACATAAATCCACGTCTAACAAAGGGTATTCGATATTCTACTTATGATACGGTTCCCCTCGCATTATCCGAAACCCACGGTAAATCTGCTCCACCAAAACCAATCGCATCAACTGATGTGGATAAGTCAACTTACCAAACGACATCTGTTGCTGACTTCTCTTCAACACCTCATCACTCAATCCAAGCGATCCACCAATCACAAAAGCAAGTTGACTCTTACCATTGATTCCCAACTTCTCGATTTCTTTCGAAAATTCCTCACTACTAAATTGCTTGCCATTGATAGCTAAAACAAAAACATAATCCTGATCCGATAGTTTTGCTAAAATTCGTTCTCCTTCTTTTCCTTTGACCTGCTGCATTTCTAATTCACTTAAATTCTCTGGTGCTTTTTCATCCGCTACTTCAATAATTTCCATTTTTGCATAACTTTGTAGACGTTTCATATATTCGTTGATTCCTTGAACTAGATATTTTTCTTTCAACTTACCCACAGTAATGATCTTTATTTTCACTGATTTCACGTCTCTTCCAATTATATTCTGCTACTTGTTAACAATTTTATCATGAATGATTTGACTCTTCCACATACTTTCCCACAAAGTTATACACATATGCACAGACTTATCCACAGAAACATGTCGCTTTATCCTTTGTTTTACAGTATTTTGAGATACAAACACATATTCCCGTTTATTTATCCACATTATCCACATTTTGTGGATAACTTTTTCACAGGGGTTTTCCTCTATTTTTCAAAAGTTTTTCACACTTTATTGTGTATAAGTATTTCGATAAAACTATTTTTTCATTAATTATATCTGTTTTTCTCCCTAACTTGTTCATAAAAAATTCAAAGCTATTCGGTAGACTAAACTTGTATTGAAAGACTATACTAAATATAATAAATAATGATAATTAATTAGGAGGTTGCTTGTATGCAAAGAAAAGATGTTTCACCTGATTCAGATAAAAAACAAAATGGATTATTCAAAAAATTTGGGATTGGTTTAATTGGAGGGTTACTTGGTGGCGCATTGGCTTTCGGCGGTGCGTATGTCATCATGGATCAGAATTCTTCTTCATCTAATTCACCAACAACAAATTCAGTCAAAGACAATAAAGGCGATACTAAAGTTACAAATGTTAGCTTAGATGTAAATAGTGACGTAACCAAAGCAGTTGATAAAGTGAAAGACTCTGTTGTATCTGTCATTAACTTACAAAGCCCTAGTCAAAATACTGACGCTAGCGGTTTTGGTGGATTATTTGGCGGAAATGATGGCAGTGAATCTGATAACTCCAAAACTGACGGTAGTGATTTACAAGCCGCTAGTGAAGGTAGTGGCGTGATTTACAAAAAAGATGGTAAAACAGCCTATGTGGTTACCAATAATCACGTAGTAGATCAGGCTAAAGGTTTAGAAGTCGTTTTACATGATGGGACTAAAGTTGAAGGGGAATTAGTTGGTACAGATTCTTATACTGACCTTGCGGTAATCAAAATTTCTTCTGATAAAGTTGACTCAATCGCTGAGTTCGGAAATTCTGATAACTTAAAAATCGGTGAACCCGCTCTGGCTATCGGTTCTCCATTAGGTTCAGCGTATGCTAACTCTGTAACGCAAGGAATCATTTCTTCATTAAACAGAAATATCCAAAATGAAAACAATGGCCAAGCAATCAATATCAATGCGATTCAAACAGATGCCGCAATCAACCCAGGAAACTCTGGCGGACCTTTAGTAAACATCGAAGGTCAAGTAATCGGGATCAACTCTGTAAAAATCGTTCAATCTGAAAGCCAAGTCAGTGTTGAAGGTATGGGCTTTGCCATTCCAAGTAATGATGTAGTAAACATCATCAATCAATTGGAAAAGTCTGGCAAAGTAACTCGTCCAGCTTTAGGAATTTCCATGAAAGATTTGTCTGAAGTTTCTACACAACAAAGAAAACAAGTGTTAAATCTTCCTGAATCTGTACAAACTGGGGTATTAGTTGCTACTGTTCAAACAGCCACTCCCGCTGACAAAGCAGGTCTTGAAAGATATGATGTTATCACTAAAATCGATGGGAAAGAAATTACTTCTGTAACTGATTTACAAAGCGCTCTTTATAAGAAAAAAGTCGGCGACAAAATGAAAATTACCTTCTATCGTGATGGGAAAGAACAAAATGTTGATGTTGATTTAACAATCGACCAATCTGCACTAAAAACAAATAAACAAACAAACGAATAGTGCCAATAATTAAGAGAGTAAAACAAGCTATATAGAGGATTCCCTCTATGTAGCTTGTTTTACTCTCTTTTGCATTTTTAAAAGAGCCTGTATAACTTACAATCTTTGTATTTTTTACAAGTATTGAAAGTTGTACAAATATTGAGTTAATTTTATTCATACTCTTATGCTATGATTTTTTTGTAATCGATTACAAAACAAACAAGGAGAATAAAATACATGGATAAAATTGAAGGAATAATTAATAAGCGTTTAATGCCTATGGCAATAAAAGTTCAAAACAATAAATATATGAGTGCAGTTTCCGATGGTTTTTCAATAATTTTACCAATTACAATGCTAGGTGCAATTTTCACGCTATTATCAAGCATGCAATTCGAACTCTACCAAAATTTTTTAAAGTTCACTCACTTAGCTACTATTTTTAGCTATGCTTCAAAAGTAACCACAGATATGATTGCCATTTACGTGGTATGTTCTATAGCGTATAGTTTGACGGTAAAATTAGACTTTAAAAAAGAAGCCTTCTTTTCGGCCTTGATTTCATTAGTTTTATTTTTCCTTTTATTGCCTAGTGGAGTCGAGCACCAGTTAGAATCAGGCGATATTGTAACAATCCCGAATGCTTTAGCAACAGAGTATTTAGGGGCTAAAGGTATGTTTATGGGCATCATTTTAGGTATCGTTGTTCCGATGATCTATTGCACCATCCTCAAAAAAGGAATTGTAATCAAGATGCCTGAAAGTGTTCCACCAACCATTGCAAAATCCTTTGCATCAATCGTACCAGCGTTTATTTTAACAGGAATTTTTTCTCTTGTTCGATTTGGTTTTGAGCTGACTCCTTATGGAGATGCTAATAATTTTATTTACACTATTTTAGGCGGCCCGTTACAAAATTTAGGTAACAGTCCCCTTTCATTTATCATTTTGATTATTGTTGCTCAGCTTCTATGGTTCTTTGGGATACATGGTTATATGATTATTCGGCCCATCTTACAAACTGTTTTTATTCCGTTAAGTTTGATGAACTTAGCTGCTTTTGAAGCAGGTGAAAAATTACCTAATGCCATTACCTATCAACACTATGGTACCTATGCTAATCTAGGTGGTTCAGGAGCCTTATTAGGGTTAGCGATCTTAATGTCATTTACAGCTAAAAGTGATCGGTATAAAAAATTAGGAAGAATGGCTTTACCAGCTACATTCTTTGGAATTAATGAACCTGTTATTTTTGGTATTCCGATGGTTTTGAATACGGTATTCTTTATTCCTTTTCTCATCGGGCCCATTTTGATGTTTGTTATCCCTTATTTACTTCAAGTTTTTCATGTAATTGAAACATTAAGAGGGATTCAATTACCACTTGGTACCCCCGCTTTAGTTTATGGATGGTTAGAAGGCGGATTACCTATTTTGATTGTCCAAGCTTTGTTAATAGTGGTTCAGGTTGTCCTTTGGTTCCCTTTTTTCAAAGCAGCAGATCGCCAAGCAATTTTAGAAGAACGTCAGGTTGAAGAAGCAAATAATAAAGAAAACGTTGAAACGAGGGATTCCGTTGGAGAAATTTAAAGAAGATTTTTTATGGGGAGGCGCATTAGCCGCTAATCAATCAGAAGGCGCTTATTTAGAAGATGGGAAAGGTCCGTCTATTATTGATACCTTACCTGTTGGTGAAAAGCGCAAGCGCAGCTTAAAAGATCCAGGTTATGCCTTTGAACACACCTTTGATTATTATCCAAGTCATCAATCCATTGATTTTTATCATCAGTATAAAGAAGATATAAAACTATTCGCTGAATTAGGGATCAAATGTTTACGAACATCTATTAGTTGGTCAAGAATTTTCCCTAACGGAGATGAACATGAACCTAATGAACGTGGTCTTAAATTTTATGATACTTTGTTTGATGAATTGTTAAAGTATAACATCGAACCTATCGTAACAATCAATCACTTTGATACACCATTATACTTAGCCAAAGAATATGGGGGCTGGAAAAATAAACAGCTAATTACTTTTTATAAACGGTATTGTGAGATCATCTTTAAACGTTATCATAAAAAAGTGAGATATTGGATCACGTTCAATGAAATCAATATGATTTTAAGGAATCCTTTTTTAGCCGGTGGCCTTTTAAGCAATGAAAAAGAGGCGATTTTTCAAGCTGCTCATCATCAATTAGTTGCTTCGGCAGCTGCAACAAAATTAGCGAAAGCAATTGATCCAACCATTCAAATTGGTTGTATGTTAGCAGCTGGAAGTATCTATCCCTATACTTGCAACCCAAAAGATATTCAAGCCACCGTTGAACGCAGTCGTGAGCAATATTTCTTTATAGATGTTCAAGTGAATGGTGCCTATCCTTACTTTTCACAAAGATATTTTGAAGAGCATGCTATCAAACTTGAACTATCAAAAGAAGAACTAACGCTACTTGCTGAAAATACTGTCGACTTTATTGCCTTTAGCTACTATACTAGTCGCTTAGAAACAGTAAATCCAGAGTTAAGGAACAATGCCATTGAAGGGAATGCAATGATAAGTATACGAAATCCGTATTTAAAAGATGCTGGCTGGGGAAGGCAAATCGATCCTTTAGGGTTTAGGATCACTATTAATGAAATTTATCAACGCTATCAACGACCATTATTTATCGTAGAAAATGGATTAGGCGCCCCAGACGAAAAAATCAACAATCAAATTCATGATGACTATCGTATTGATTATTTTCGCCGTCATATTGAACAGATGGCTGAGGCAGTTAAAGATGGCGTTGATTTAATTGGCTATACGACTTGGGGTTGTATTGATTTAGTGAGTGCTGGAACTGGAGAAATGGAAAAACGTTATGGATTTATTTATGTGGATTTAGATAATGAGGGAACTGGAACAAGAAGACGCTATAAAAAAGACAGTTTTAATTGGTATAAAAAAGTAATTGAAACGAATGGCTTAACTTTATAAAAAAAGCGACCGCCAAGAAAAGAGACTCATTCTAAGAAATACATAGACGGAGTGACTCTTTTTTTCTTGTCGCCTTCTTGATATTAGGAATATAGTTGATAGTACCGAGAATACAATATATCAATCAGTAGTTGCGCTTGATAAGGAGCGGCCTTTTTGATAGTACTATTTCCTAAAAATAAAACTTCATCAAAAATATTGGCAATTTTCATTTGATCATTTTGCGTGATCAATACCGTATAATAATCGTTGGATGACATGTTAAATAGCAAGTCACTGAATTTCAAAAAATAATTACCATCGGTGGATAGAATAATCACTAAACTATTTTTGGAAATCTGTTGAAAGGCTTTCCTCTGATTCATTCTTCCATTAAAATAAGTAACGTATTTTCCACAAGAAAAAAGCAGGTATTGGAATTGTTCTAAAAGTAAGCCTGAACTATGCGTACCAAAGAAATAGACATCTTCCGTATCATGGATACGTTCACATAAAAGATCAATCTGTTTTAAATCCAAATTCTTTTCTAACGATTGAAATGCTTTGGTGATTTGTTTTATATATTCATTTAATGAATGATTACTGTTAAGTTCATTCAGTGCTAATTCAAAATTATTTTTATTTATAAACTTTTTTGTATCCGACTGATAATCAATAAATGCTTGTTTCATGTCAGAAAACTTTGAGTAGCCTATTTTTTTTGAAAATCTGCTAATACTTGCCGTGGAAGTAAAGCATTCTTCAGCCAATGCTTCAATTGAAATGTCCGGAGCATTATGTCCAACTTTTTTCAGTAATGCACGCGCAATCGTGGTATTAGTATTTCCTTCAGTAGTGGAAATAACAATATCCTGAAGTTTGCCTACAATGCTCGCTTTCTCCATTATATCATCCTCCAAAATAAATACATGTTTAATAAAAGTATAACAGAAACGAACGAATAACTATATGAATTATTTAATTATACCTATTAGTTAAAACGAGCAGCAAAAAATCTTTGCCACTCGTCTTAACTTTAACTGCCTATATAATTTTTGATTCAAGTTCTTTATTTCCCTACGGAAAAAGCTTCTCCTACTACCGCATCAAAAGGTAATTCTAAAATTCCTTTTTTGGCTGGTGCATCTGGCAAACGCAACTCACCAGCTGAACAAATCATGCCAAAACTTTCTACACCTCTTAAAACGCCCGGCCAGATCATTAAGCCGTCAGGCATCATAGCACCTGGTTTTGCTACAACGACCTTTTGTCCAGCTTTGATATTCGGCGCACCACAAACAATTTGTAATACCTCTCCATTATCAACCTCTGTTTGCGTGATTGATAAATGATCCGAATCAGGATGTTTTTTACAAGATTTTACAAAGCCGATAACGATTTTTGGTTCATGATCTTCAACTAAACTTTCGGAAAAACCAGCTTTAGCAAGTTCCTCATTGACTTTAGCCACTTGTTCTTCAGTCAACTCTACTTGACCATTTCCTTCAATTGCTCCCAAAATCGTTGATGCTTCAAAAATATTCCAAGCAACGACTTGCTCCTCATCTACAACACTTACTCGTGCGACATTTCCTTTGCGTTGTACACGGTTTTCTTGTCCTTTATCGTCAGATACGATGATCATCAAGACATCACCGACATGTTCTTTATTGTATGCAAAAATCATTTTTATCTCACTCCATTTTATCTTTTATCAGGCAACACAATGTATGTCCTGTTCTATCTTAACAAATAATCTGCTTTACTGCATATTTTTTTCCAGCATTTTAAATTAGAAAAAATAAGTGAAACAAAACGGTCAACGCCTTGCTTCACCTATTTATACATTACACTTATTTATTTTTCTTTTTTTCAGGATGAACAATCAAAACATCGCAAGGAGCATGGCGGATGATGTAACTGCTGACACTGCCGATCATCAAACGTTCAACAGCATTCAGTCCAGATTGACCAACCATGATCAAATCAACATCATACTTTTCAGGTAACGCTTTACACATAACTTCTTTAGCTACGCCATAAGTTACGATCGTTTCTAATTGCGTAAAATCAACACTTTTGGCATATTCGTTACATTCAGCCATTAGTTCTTTGGCATTTTCAGTTTCTTGATCCAGCAAACTATCATTCAATGAGGAGTAACCCATCATTGTATACACTTGATTTTCTATCACATGAGCTACGATCACACGACCATTATTTCTTCTGGCTACCTCAATGGCTTGTTGATAAGCTAGTTTTCCTTGATCACTACCATCTACACCAACTAAAATATTCTTATATGTTTGTGTTAACAAAGTACTCATCCCCCGATTGATTTATTTTGACTCTTAAACCGGTTACTAATTGATCCCTGATAACTTAACTGATACTTTTTAAAAATGTTGTGATTTCTTCTTTAGTTTTGCGATCTTTATTCACCAAGCGGCCTAGCTCTTTCCCATCGTTAGTGACAACAAAGCTTGGAATACCAAAAATGTTCCACTCAGAAGCAAGTTCCATAAATTTATCTCGATCGACTTCAATAAAACGAAAATCTGGAAAAGCTGCTTCGATTTCTGGCATCACTGGTTTGATAAAACGGCAATCGCCACACCAATCTGCTGTAAAGAAGAAAACACTTTTTCCTTCTGCTACGAAACTAGCCAGCTCTTCATAAGATGTTGGAATAATCATAAACTGTCCTCTACTTTCCGTAAATGATCGTATTGACGGTTGTTTTGTCTAACCCTTTTAAAACTTGGATCAACATTTCGCGAGCTGCTTCAAAGTCTTTAATATTGAACATTGTTTGATGTGTATGGATATAACGTCCACAAACACCGATCACTGTACTCGGTACACCGTTATTTGTTGTATGCGCTGCACCTGCATCAGTTCCACCTTTAGACACAAAGTATTGGTAAGGAATGTTGTGTGTAGCAGCTGTATCTAATAAATATTCACGTACACGAGGTAATGTGATCATTCCTGGATCGTAAATACGTAACAATGTTCCTTCGCCAAGATGTCCGTAAGTGCCTTTTTTCGTTTGAATATCATCTGCTGCTGAGCAATCAACTGCAAAGAATAAATCTGGATTAAATTTATGCACAGAAGGTTTAGAACCACGTAAACCGACTTCTTCTTGAACGTTAGCACCAGCGATCAACGTGTGGCCTAATTGTTCGTTTTGTAAAGCTTCCAATGCTTCTAAGACCAATGTACAACCGTAACGGTTATCCCATGACTTACTGATGATATTTTTACCATTTGCTGTTTTGATTGTTTCCGTTTGTGGAACAATTGAATCTCCTGGACGAACACCAAAGCTTTCTGCTTCTTCTTTTGATTCAAATCCAGCATCAAACAGGATATCTGTCACTTCTAATTGTTTTTGACCACTCGTTCCACGTAATAAATGTGGCGGTACAGAAGAAGAGATACATGGATAATTGCCTTTACTTGTTTTTAAAGTAAAACGTTGTGCTGATACTACATAAGGATTCCAGCCACCTAAAGGAACCACTTGGAATAAGCCATTATCTTTAATTTGAGTCAGCATGAAACCAACTTCATCCATATGAGCCGCAACCATAACACGTGGTGTATCTTGTTCCTTAGCTCTTTTAAGTCCAAAAATCCCGCCTAAACCATCATATTGAATCTCGTCTACTAATGGTGCCATATTTTTTTTCATATACGCACGAATATCATCTTCAAATCCGCTTGTTCCTTGTAGTTCTGTTAGTTCTTTGATGCGTTGAAATGTTTTTTCTTCCATCGTTGTATTATCTGCCAGCGATCCTACTTAGGATCAGCCGTTCTTTTTTGCTAAAAAATAACATGATTTTCAAACAAAAACGGCAGATACTCCTTTCATATGATATCACATTTATTATAACGCAAATTTTTTCAATTGCCCACGTTTTTTGTTTTTCGATATTTTCGGACAATGTGTTAGAATAGAGTTAACGCTTAAGAATTTTAGCAAACATTTGAAAATACTCGGAGGTTATTCCCCATGAATGAAGAAAATGAATTAAGTTATTTTAAAGGTGGGTTAGCAATCGGCGTTAGTCTAGGTATCATAAGCGGAATCGCTTCTACATTGTGGTATCAGAAAAAACGCACACTAGATGCTGATTTAGTTTTAGAAAATGTAAAAGAAGCCTTTTTAAAAGAAGGACCGATCGAAGGATCTTGGATCGAGTTTGAGAAAAAACCATTACGGAAATTTGCGGTACATTCAAAGACTTATAATGGCGGGATTTCACGTTTAGAAGATGGTGTTATGGTTCAGTATGAATTCACTGCTGATGCATTTACAGGCACTGTGATCGATGTTCGACGAATTAAAGAGTAAACATAAAAAAACGAAAA